>JALYPE010000131.1 GCA_030856525.1 Pseudomonadota bacterium
GTTCGGTGCGGTAGCCACCGCAAATCACCAGCAGATCCAGGTCATGGATCGCCGATGCATCGATGCGCGCGTCGGGGCGGATCACCAGACCGAGGTCACTGATGACCTCGCCGTCATAAAGGCCGAAGGTGCGCGAGGAGAACAAACCCGGACGCAGCAAATTGGCCGTGACGATCGTGTCCAGCGCCTGGGTGAATGCGGGCAGGGAGAAATGTTCGAGCAGCAGAAAACCGGTGCGGGTCATGCGAGCCGGCTCAGCAGGTTCATTCAGATAGCGGAGGTTTTTGCCCTTCATGCCACCGCTGAATTGACGTCTTTCGATCAAGGTGCGACTCACTCGGCTGCGTTGATGAACCTGGCGTCAGGTGCGCTGATAAAACGCCATGCTAACCGTAGATCCGCGACAAATATATCAATCCTGATACAGCCCCCTCGCACCTGTGGTACATAACCATGACCGCGCGATTCAAGAGGTTTGCTTATGTGCCGTTCTTCCCGTTTGCCGCTGCTCGCCTCCCTGCTCGCCCTGTTCGCGAGCGCCGGACACGCCGCCACGCCTTCACCGGCGCCCGACAGCCTGCAACCGCTGCTGGCGACCATGTACGAGCGCCTGAACATTGGCGATATGGCGGCGTTGACCAAGTGGGACAGCGGCAAGCCGATCCAGGACAATGCGCGGGAGGCGCTGGTCATCGCCGAGGCACGCAAGCAGGCCACGCAGAACAAGGTCAATCCGGATGAGTTCGCCGACCTCATCGCCGCGCAAATTGAAGCCAGCAAACTGGTGCAGTACGGGCGAGTTGCGCAATGGCAGGCAGCGGGCAAGGCGCCCCCTACGCCTCGACAGGATCTGGAGAAGCAGATTCGCCCGCAACTGGATCAGTTGCAGCAGCGTCTGTTGCAGCAATACGCGGCTTTTTCGCGGTATCGCACCGACCCGAATTGCCCGCACTGGCTGGGCAAGACCCGCGCAACGTTGATCAAGGATCAACTGCACGGTCAGGCGCTGATCCGTGCTTCCGGTGAACTGTGTGCCCTCGGCCGCTGACGCCAGGCCCTCGACATCGCACCCGCTGAAAAAATCCGGACCGCTACGACGCCTGATCGACTACCATGCCCGCCGCCGGTTTCCAAATGGGATTAATAGGGAATCCGAGGTGCCTCGCATGGCATCAAACGGAACTGCCCCCGCAACTGTAGATGCCGAGCCTGCTCCTCAACTGCCACTGGGATGATTCCCGGGAAGGCTGGAGCCAGGCGACGACGCATCAGTCAGGAGACCTGCCGGCCAAGCAAATCACTAACCGGCGGGGTGTCCGGGAAGGACATCCTTGCGCCCGGTTCTCGAGTCACAACGGCAGCGATCAATGATGTGTTTCCAGTCCGTACCCTGCTTTTTTGTACGGTCAACCGGAGACTGCGTCATGCGGCTGTCGCGCCTTGCCACCCTCTTCACTGCCTGGGGGTTTTCCATCCTCGCCCATGCAGCCCCGACTCACTATCCCCTGACGGTGGAAAACTGCGGCAGCACGCTGACGTTTGCCCAGGCGCCGAGCCGCGCGGTGACCATTGGCCAGGCCGGCACCGAGATGCTGTACGCCATGGGCCTGAGCGACAAGGTGGTCGGCACTTCGCTGTGGTTCAACCATGTGTTGGCGCAGTACCAGCCCGTCAACGACCGCATCGAGCGTCTGGCCGACAACGAACCGAGTTTTGAAGCGGTCATCGGTAAGCGACCGCAACTGGTCGCCGTCGAGCTGGAATGGATGGTCGGGCCGCAAGGCGCGGTCGGCACCCGTGAGCAGTTTCATGAGATGAACATCGCGACTTACCTGATGCCCTCCGATTGCGAGGCCAAAGACAACCTGGTTGGCGCCGACGGCACGCGGCTCGAAGCGTTTCGCGTCGACAGCCTGTACAAAAGCATCCGCCAACTGGCGCAGATCTTCGACGTGCAGGAGCGCGGCCAGCAGTTGACCGCCGAGCTCAAGGCGAGCCTGGCGAAGTCGGTGGCGACGGCCGCGCAGAACAAGGATTTGCGCCACACCAGCGCACTGTTCTGGTTCTCCAGCGCCAGCCTCGACATCGACCCTTACGTTGCCGGACATAAGGGCATTCCCGACTTCATGCTCAACACCCTGGGCGTGCGCAACGTCGTGGAGTCCGACGAAGAGTGGCCGACCGTGGGCTGGGAAACCATCGCCAAGGCCAACCCGACCTTTCTGGTGATCGCGCGAATGGATCGCCGCCGCTTCCCGGCCGACGACCACCTGAAAAAACTCGAATTCCTGCGCAGTGATCCGGTCACCCGCAACATGGATGCGGTGAAACACAACCGCATCATCATTCTCGATGCAATGGCCATGCAAGCCAGCGTGCGCATGTTCGAGGGTCTGGAAACCCTGGCGACGGCCATCCACGGCTACGACCTGGGGCAATGACGGCGATGTTGATGCGCACAGTCCTTGCAGTGGTGACCTTACTGGCGGCAGTCATTGCCGGCGTGGCCATCGGTGAAACGGCCATTGAGCCGGGCGTGGTGTTTCAGGTGCTCGCGAACAAGGTGTGGGCCGCCGGTTACATACTCGACCCGATTGATGAAGGCATCGTCTGGAATTACCGCCTGACCCGCGCCTTGGTCGCGGCGGCCTGTGGTGCCGGGCTGGCGACGTGCGGGGTGATTCTGCAATCGCTGTTGCGCAACCCGTTGGCCGATCCTTATCTGCTGGGCATTTCCGCCGGTGCCTCGACCGGCGCCGTGCTAGTGGCGCTGCTGGGCTTGGGTGCAGGGTTGATTTCGCTGTCAGTCGGCGCATTTGTCGGCGCGGTGGCCGCCTTCGCCGTGGTGG
>JALYPE010000658.1 GCA_030856525.1 Pseudomonadota bacterium
CACGGGTCACACTGCGTTCATGCATCAATGTTTCGAAAACGATCAACAGGTTCAGGTCGACACGACGTAGGTCATTACGATTCATCTGGTGTCCTGGCAGAGTCAAAGCTTGACGGGGGCGGTCATATCGGAACAATGGCCGGCATGAATATTACGGGCAAAGGCTGGTACTCTGCACCGAGTAAATTCAGATTTCCTACAATGGTAGCTTCGGTTTCCTACACTACTTTGACGATGCCGCAGATGTTGCGAATCAATGACAGGCATGTCGACTATTAATAGCCACTGATAGTCTTGGGTCCAAAGCCCATATAGAGTTCAGGGCATTAGAGGTTTCTTTGACGAGGTTTGCGATGTCACGCACGATTCGTTTTCACAAGTTTGGTCCAGCCGAGGTGCTCAAATGCGAAGAGCATGCGGCCGCTCAGCCTGCGCCGGGCGAAGTGCAGGTGCGCGTCGAAGCGATTGGCATCAGTTGGTACGACACGCTCTGGCGTCAGAACCTGGCGTCGTCCCATGCTCGACTGCCTTCCGGCCTTGGCCATGAAATGGCCGGTGTCGTCACCGCGCTCGGCGAGGGTGTCGATGACCTGGAAATCGGTGACAAGGTCGCCAGTTTTCCGGCCGAGAGCCCAAACGATTATCCGGTTTACGGCGAACAAATTGTATTGCCGCGCACAGCGCTGACCCGCTACCCGGACGTGCTCAGCCCCATTGAGGCCAGCGTGCATTACACGCCGCTCCTGATCGCCTATTTCGGTTATACGGATCTGGCGCGGGTCAAACCTGGGCAATTTGCCTTGGTCACGGACGCCAGTCACTGTGCGGGACCCTCGTTCGTGCAATTGGGTAAAGCCCTGGGCGTGCGAGTAATTGCCGCGACCAAAACTGCCGATGAGCGCGAATACCTGCTATCGCTGGGTGCCGAGAAAGTCATCGTCACCGAGGAAGAGGATCTGCTGCTGCGGATCAACAAGATCACCGACAACCGCGGCGTTGACGTGGTGTTTGACGGTCTCGGCGGCCCGCAGATGTCGCTGTTGGGTGATGTACTGGCGCCTCGCGGCAGCCTGGTGTTGTACGGCCTGCAGGGCGGTAACCAGACGCCATTCCCGGCGTGTGCAGCGTTCCAGAAGAACATCCAGTTTTTCGTGCACTGCATCGGCAATTTCACCGGCAAACCGGAACTGGGCATCATTCAGGATCAAGTGGCACTGCAGCGTGCCCTGCGTGATATCAACCAGCTGACTGCAGACCGCGTACTGCTGCCGCTGAAAACCCGGGTCTTTCCGTTCGCCGAGTTTGTCGAAGCGCATCGCTATATGGACGAGTGCCCATGCCGCGAGCGGGTCGCACTGCAGATCGAACCCGCGTAAAACACCCCTGAAGAGTCCGTGCCAGCACGGACTTTTTTTTCGCTTCCCGTAAAGGCCTCATAGAGGCTCCCGTGGCACCGCCGGTGAACCCTTTCAGCAACTGAACTGGTTTTTGCTCACCATCTGTATCTTCTAATCAATATTCAAGCCTTGATAATTGAATGATTACTTTCATCTCAAGGAATGAGTCATGGCTGAGTATCATGGTGATACTTTTGACTGCGTGACGTTGATGCATGAGCGAACAATCGTACAGCGCTCTGTTGTTTACAGAATATCCTCTGCTACATCTTTCCTTATTTCTTGTGCTAATTGTCTGTGGGACGCTGTGGGATATTTCCTAGGACGCTGTCTCGATGGGGCAAAGCCCAGTGAAATGGGGTTTTCAGCTGGCTCATGGTCTGGCGGGCCCTCGGCGAGGTTCAGCCGCGCTGAATAATTAATCCCCAAGCCAAGTGTTAACATTTAACCATCAAGATCTGCACTTTATTGATGGTCAGCAATGCCTCGTGCAACGCTCTTCATTGATTGCGTGATATAGAACTTACAAGCATCAGGTAAACAAGATGACCAGTATTCATGATCAGGCGATGAACTATGTCTATCAACAAGTGCTCCAGCGCTTGCTGAATTATTTTTCGCGGGCGGAACGTACGGCATTACAACTGGTAATACAGCGTTTGGTCCTCGCAGCCGGGGGCATGGATCGCATCGGCGAGTACAGGGTGCTGACGACTCAAACCGGCACCAGGGACAGCTGCTACACCCTGGCAATGCTACGCGCGGCTCAGTTGAGCATTGCCGGGCGCGCGCCAGTCACGTTTCAACTGCGCGTGGCGTCCTTGAGGTTGAACGGCATCAGCCTGACAGCCCGGGAAAACACGCAGCGCAGCTACAGCGCGCTGTTTTTACACGACGACCCGCGGGTGGAGGTAGTGACGGTAGACGATCGGCAGGTCTTGCCCTTCGACCCGCAGGCAGCGATATCCGATGCCGGGCGCGAAACCAATCGCATCAACCTGTTGATGGTGGGGCATCGTCGAGTGCGAGACCAGGCGATCAATGTCTGGGACGACTATTACCTGGCCACCGGCGAATTTTACGGGCAGATCACGCGCTGGCGGGGCGGTGTCGATGCTTTCGTCTGCAATGAAAATCTGCGCCAGCAAAAGCTCTAAATCGATGCGTTGAAACGGGCAGCCGCCAAGGTTGGAGTACGGATTTGCACCCCTGGCAGCGACGGTTTCGCACAACTTTTTGACATACTTGATGAGCTCGGCAACGATTGCTATCGGGCGCTTTATACCAACCAGGCTCAAGCGCCCTGGCGTCCGGCAGAAGAGTTCGAAGAGTGTCGTCGCACTACGTTCGTCGACATTCAAGAGGTGCTGGTCAGCAATCTGGAAGAGCGGTGGCCGCTGCTTACCGATTTTCTCGGTTTTCAACCTGACGAACTCTCGGCCCATTTAAGTGATAACGAATGCGTCAGTCCTTCGATCGCGGCTCACGTGCGGGGCCTGCATGCGTGCTTCGTGCAGGGTCGAAGTTATGAGTCAGGAGTAACCGACTATTTGCAGCGCTCTCTGGTGCTGATGCGTCGCAGGCAAGTGCCCGAGCGGCTGTGCGATCAAGCTCTGGAAGCCTTTGGTAATCCGCTTCGGGCATCGGAACGCCGCGCGCAGGCAGCAGCAGACGCGCAGCGGCACCTGGGCTTGAGCGAAGCGCAACTGGTGTGCCTGCTGTTTGCTCCCTTCAACGAAAGGGGCGCTGCACTGGAGCGTTTTCTGCGCCAGTGTCATCCTGGCATGCTGGTGGCGATGCCGGACCTGCATCGGGCCATGCAAGGTTACTCGGTGCCGGATCAGATTCTGCAATGGATGGTTGATGTGAGCGGTTTATCGGTGGCTCTTATCGGCACCCTTTATCATATGGGCCCCACACCCGAAGTCTACGGGCGCACGCCTGAACTGCAAGCCGTGGAAAACGCTATTTCCGTGAGCGGTGCCGACACAGCAGCGGCAGGTGAACGGTCCATAAAACGTTGAAAGGACCACGCGAAACCGACTTTGCCTATCAAGCGGTGTATCGATACCTCACTCACTTGATCAACGAACCGGGCAACGACACGCAGGTCCGATTGCCATCACTGCGGCAGTTGTCGGAGCGTTTGAATGTGTCAATTTCGACCATTCAGTACGCTTATTCATTGCTGGAAAAAGAAGGGCGGGTCTTTTCGGTCGCCAAATCCGGCTACTTCGCCGTTCCAGTCTCCTCAATCGATCCGCTGGACAATGGCCGTGACCTGCTGGAAACGGTGTATGCCTGCACCCGACGCCCGGGGTCGCTGGTCTTGAGCGCCGATGAACCGGCATTGCTGCAGCCGCTGGACAGTCCTCTGCTATTGCTGGAAAGGGAATTGCTGCGCCAGTATCCGCGCCAGACGGATACGGTTTTACAGCCGTGCGGTGAGCTGCAACTGCGTACAGCGCTGGCCGCTCGCTACACCACCTCGGCGCTGCGCTGTTGGCATGCCCATGATGTGTATGTGGGTGCAGACCTGCGCGGCGTCCTGGAAATACTGATTGCGGTTTTAGACCTCAAAGATGCCACGGTGCTGATCGAGTCGCCTTGTGATTGGGTGATCTTGCGCCAGCTCCAGGCGGCCGGGGTCAATGTGATGGAATTGCCGCTGCAGGCTGAGGGCGGTGTCGATATCGATCAGCTCAAGGCGTTACTGGAAAACAGGCCGGTGCGCGTGGTGATGGTTTCATCCGCCGTCAGCATGCCGCATGGCAGTCAGGCGCCCGACGACAACAGGCAGGCTGTTGCGCAACTGTTGGAACGGCATGGTAGCTGGGTGGTGGAAAATGATTGCCACGGCGAACTGACATTCGAGGCGGGCGGCGGGCGTTTTCGCGATTGGCTGAATCCGGACCGGCTGATCGTGTTTTCGACACTGGAAAAAATCCTCGGCTCCGAGGCGCCCTACGGTTACGTGCTGTCACGGCATTTCAGCGAAGCCTTCCAGCGACATTTTCTGCTGCGCTCGTTTCGCCTGTCGCCGATTCGCCAAAAAGCCATCGCCCGCCTGTTTAGCAACGGTCGGATCGATCAGCATTTGCAGGTCTTAAGGCGCCTGCTCAATGAGCGCAAAGGCCACATGACGCAGCTGTTGCACGAGCGCCTGGGCGATGCCTTGCACTTTGTCGAGCCGCAGGGAGGCGCGACGCTCTGGGTGCGTTCGCTGCGCCAAGTGGACGCGCGGCGGGTGTTTCGACGGCTGCTCACGCACCACGTGGTGATCGCGCCGGGGGAGCTGTTCAGTCTGCAGGGTCTGCACTGCCAGCATTTTCGCCTTAGCCATACTTTTGGTGGTGATCATGATCTTGCCAGCGCAGTAAGTTTGCTGGGTGATGCCTTGCGCCTGGAGTCTGTGGATTGAGCCGCACGCTGACGCGCCCAGAGGCCGTGAGGATCGATCCCGTCGCGTTGCGGTCAAACTGCCAGTAAACTGCGTTCCACTTCCTGAACCACTCTTTTCCAGAGGTTTTTGCATGACACTCAGTCCTTTTGCGGGCAAACCGGCACCGGCAGAACTGTTGGTCGATATCCCGCGACTGGTGACGGCTTATTACACCGGTCAGCCCGATGCGAGCATTTCCACCCAGCGCGTGGCCTTCGGCACCTCCGGACACCGGGGTAGCTCATTCGACCTGAGTTTCAACGAATGGCACGTTCTGGCCATCAGCCAGGCAATCTGCCTCTAC
Source organism: Pseudomonadota bacterium (assembly GCA_030856525.1). Classification (GTDB taxonomy): domain Bacteria; phylum Pseudomonadota; class Gammaproteobacteria; order Pseudomonadales; family Pseudomonadaceae; genus Aquipseudomonas. The sequence continues at coordinate 5,144 of JALYPE010000658.1, forward strand.
CGCGAGGCCCAGGGCATCGACGGTCCGCTGTTCGTCGGCATCGACACCCACGCACTCTCGACGCCGGCCGGCGCCAGCGCGCTGGAAGTATTGGCGGCCAATGGCGTGACCGTGATGATCGCCGAAAGTGACGAGTACACGCCAACACCGGCCATTTCCCACGCGATTCTTTGCTACAACCGCGGTCGCACCTCGGGCCTGGCAGACGGCATCGTGATCACGCCGTCGCACAACCCGCCGCAAAGTGGCGGTTACAAGTACAACCCCACCAACGGTGGTCCGGCCGATACACACATCACCAAGTGGATCGAAGCCAAGGCCAACGAACTGCTGGGCAACAAGCTTGCCGGGGTCAAACGCATCAGCTACGAGCAGGCGCTGAAGGCGAGCACCACCCACCGCCACGACTACCTCAACACGTATGTTGCCGACCTGATCAACGTGATCGACTTTGACGCCATCCGCGACGCCAAACTGCGTCTGGGTGTAGACCCGTTGGGTGGAGCAGGGGTGCGCTACTGGTCGGCGATTGCCGAGCACTATCGCCTTGACCTGGAAGTGGTCAACCAACAAGTCGATTCGACGTTCCGCTTCATGACCGTGGACTGGGACGGCCAGATCCGCATGGACCCCTCGTCCAGCCACGCCATGCAAGGCTTGATCGGCTTGAAGGACCGCTTCGATGTGGCGTTCGGCTGCGACCCGGATCACGATCGCCACGGCATTGTCACGCCGTCCGGCGGCTTGCTCGCGCCCAACAATTATCTGGCAGTGAGTATCGACTACCTGTTTCAGAATCGTCCGCAATGGCGCGCTGATGCCGCCGTCGGTAAAACCGTGGTCAGCAGCGGGATGATCGACCGAGTCGCCAGGCGTCTGGGCCGTCGCCTGTACGAGGTTCCGGTCGGTTTCAAATGGTTTGCCGACGGTCTGTTCGATGGCTCGTTGGGCTTCGGCGGCGAAGAAAGTGCCGGCGCGTCGTTCCTGCGCAAGGATGGCGGCGTGTGGAGCACTGACAAGGACGGTTTGATTCCGGCCCTGTTAGCGGCAGAAATGACCGCGCGCACCGGTCGCGATCCTAGCCAGGCTTACCGCGCATTGACCGATGAACTGGGCGAACCTTTCTCGGTGCGCGTGGATGCCAAGGCCAATCCGGAGCAGAAAGCGCTGTTGAGCAAGTTGTCGCCGGACCAGGTGACGTCCACGCAGTTGGCCGGTGAAGCGATTCAGAGCATCCTCAGCCACGCCCCGGGTAACGATCAGGCGATTGGCGGCTTGAAAGTCATGACCGAGAACGGCTGGTTCGCGGCGCGTCCATCCGGAACCGAAGACATCTACAAGATTTACGCGGAGAGTTTCGTCAGCGATCAGCATTTGAAGCAGTTGGTGGCCGAAGCGCAAACGCTGGTGGATGGCGCTATTTCCGCGAAGTGATCGAGCACTCGCCAGTACTTACCACCCTGTAGGAGCGGGCTTGCTCGCGAAGACGTCACCACAGGCGCTGAAGCACCGGCCAGAACCAAAAATGGGCGACCTTTGAAGGTCGCCCATTTTTTTCCCCGGCATTCAATCAAGCCAGATCGACCAATACGATTTCACTGTCTTCAACCGCCGTCACCCGCAGCACTTGCTCATCGACCACCGCAACACCGTCTCGAGCTTGTGCACGCAAGCCATTGACTTCAATGACGCCCGTGGCCGGAACCAGATAGGCCCGACGGCCATTGTCCAGGCGATATTCAGCCGACTCGCCCGCTTTCAGGTTGGCCGCTACCAAGCGCGCATCGGCACGGATACGCAGGCTCTGATCGTCGCCGGACTTGCCGCTCGCTAACGTCACGAAACCTTCGCGCTGACCTTTGGGAAACGGCTTGGCGCCCCACGAAGGTGCTGCCCCGGCTTCGTTCGGGATGATCCAGATCTGGAAGATTTTGGTTTCGCTCGATTCCAGGTTGTATTCGCTATGAGCGATGCCGGTGCCAGCGCTCATGACCTGCACATCGCCTGCCTCGGTGCGGCCCTTGTTGCCCAGGTTATCCTCGTGGGTAATGGCACCTTCGCGCACATAGGTGATGATTTCCATATCGCGGTGAGGGTGCTTCGGGAAGCCCGTGCCGGCAGCGATGATGTCGTCATTCCACACCCGCAGGTTGCCCCAGTTCATACGCTCAGGGTCGTAATACTCGGCGAACGAAAAATGGTGATGGGCATCCAACCAGCCGTGGTGGGCGCCGCCCAGTCGATTGAAAGGTCTGAGTTCGAGCATGTTCGTCTCCTGGATAGGGTGGTGATGGCGTGCATCATCAATCAGGTACGGATCGATAAAAAGCGTAAAAACTGCTGCGATATGATCGATTAACTTGATGGTTATCGTAATCATCGAACTCTCACACCACCTTCACTTCATCGCATAAGCTGATGACCTGTAAGCATTTCAGTAGAATTCAAAAGCAAATGCGCACACCATAGCTTCAACAGCCTCACACCCTGGAGTCAGCCCGCGTGCCGCAACACACCCCCGAACTTCCTCCTGAATTACGTCCCTTGGCCGAGATGCCGCTACTCAAACGTCTGGCTGCGCGATTTTTCGGGCATGGTCTGACCCGTCTGCGCGCTCAGCATCGGGCGTCCTGGCTGCACGGGCAGGCGGATGGTTTCCGCAGCGGCCACAGCGCCGGCGTTGATTACGGCTATAAAGAAGGCAAGCTGGAGGGACTGGAGGAAGGTCGGCAGGTATTGCTTATCCGCGATTCGCGGTCCACCGAACACCGTCCGCCGAACATCGATGACAATCTGTTCGATGACTGGCGTCTGCCCTTGACCGCAGAATTGAAGAAGCGCATGAAGGCCGACGTCGCCCGATTGCTGGCGCCCCAAGCGCAGCCCAGCGCCGCGCAATGGAAAATGATCTTCAGCGATACGCCATCAACTTCGGTGATTGCCGGTGCAGGTGCAGGCAAATCCACCACGTTGGTGTTGCGAATTCTGCTGCTGAGCCATTATCTGGGCTTTGAACTCAGCTCGATGACCGTGGTGACGTTCACTCGGGAGTCGCGCAAGGACTTCATCAACAAATTGATCGAATTATTCGCTCTGTGGGGGCGGGTAATCAGTGCTGCCGAGGCGCGGGAGCTGGTGCGTACGTTCCATTCGCGAATTTTGCCGATGGTCCGTAGCCTGCCGGGTTTCGAGCGTCTGCAGGCGTTCGAAAACCTCAGCCATCGCGCACAGGGTCGGGATGAGGATGTCGACAGCAATCCATTCGATCTGCGCATCAACGACGCGCAACGTCAGCAGCTCAATGCCTGTTATCACCAGTTGCATACGCATGACGAGCGATTCCGCGAGCTGATCCAACCGCTGTCCCGGCATGCCTTGCAGCTAAAGGAGCTGGAACGCGATCACCCCGACGTGCAGAAGCGTGTGGCGGTGACCGAGTTGGCAGCCAAGCGCGACGAAGAACTCTGCGATCTGATCGAGGATTTGTGGTTTGGTGTCGGTGCCTGGCCAATCAAAGGCATCGAGCCAAAGCGCCACACGTTCGACATCAATGGGTCTACTTTTCATAGTCATGGCTACATCCCTAGCCTGGATGCCTGGGTGGTGCTGGGATTCGATCCCCGCGAAAACCCGCAGGTCAGCCGGCCAGGTTCCAAATTATCGGTCCGCGCAGAATGGGCGGTAAAGCGCACGCTGTTTCAAGCTTTCTGCCGTAAGCCGTTGATATGGATAGACAGTTACGAGATGTCCAAACGCGTCTTGGCTTCGTTGGCTGGCGATGCCAGCGCCGGTCCGGGCTTCGAATACAAGGTCAAGGGTGAGCTGGGTTCAGCACCTTTGCTGGACTGTTTTGTCGCGGCTGCCGGTTTCATCGAGAACCTCGGGCTCGACGTTCCTAACGCTGTTAGCCAGATGAGTTTCGCCAAAGATGACCCGGACCGGTTCTTCTTCGAGGCTTTGAGCTTGTATTGGCGTGCATTGGAGGATCATCTGCTGGATCAGAAGCCGCCGGTCATGACCTACAACCGGATGTTTGCCCTGTTCAGCGAGCATTCCCCGGAAAATCTGAAGTTGTTGAGCGATGACTTGTTGCGACCTATGTCGCATCTGATGATCGACGAATTTCAAGACGTTTCACCGCAGATAGTCAGCTGGATTCGTGCAAGCCTTGCCGAAATTCGCAGCCGTGGCCCGGCGATGCACGTAGGTCGCGGTGCGCAGCGGTCGTCCTTGTTATGTGTCGGGGATGACTGGCAGTCGATTTACGGCTGGCGGGGCAGCTCGCCGACGTATTTCATGGAATTCAACAAGGAATTCCCGTCGCCGAGCAGCACCAAAGTCATGCTGAGCGAGAACTATCGCAGTCACCAGCACATCATTGATGCTGCTGAACACATCGTGCGCGCGGCCCCGGCGATTGCCGGGAAAAAAGCCAAGGCCAGTGGCGACGTGCAGCCGTTGTTGCCGGTTCAGCTCTTGGTGCGCGACGATCAGGGTTTGGCCGCAAGGCTGATGCATCACTACACACAAGGTGATTCAATCTTGATGCTTTATCGAAAAAGCAGCGATAAGCTGTTGATTGAGCAGCATATTCAGTCTGTAGTTAATGTTGACTCTAGCTTGCCATTTGAATCGCGCAGGTTGAAACAACTGACCTACCACAGTGCCAAAGGCCTGCAGGCTGATGCCGTCTTCCTGCTCGGCGACTGCCAGCATCTGACCAGTTCGCCGTATAAGAATCAGGTGTACCGCATGGCCGGTTTGGGTAAGGCTGGGGATCACGAAGCCTACGATAACGCGCAGAAGGATGAGATTTTGCGATTGGCGTATGTCGGCATCACTCGTGCAGTGAGCCATTGCTATTGGTACGTCGATGCGCCGGATACTCAGGCGGCGAATATGCCTAAAGCGTCTGATCGGGTAGACAAAAGCAAGCCGTACTTCATCGACCATCGAGGCCCGTAACACACCGCG
>JALYPE010000152.1 GCA_030856525.1 Pseudomonadota bacterium
GGTCGATGTCGGCGGCAATGGCCATGCGGCTGGTGCCGTCCCGCAGCGTGCCCAAGGCTCTGGCAATATTCAACGGCGGTAATGCTTTGGCAACGGTAGTGGCCGCCCCGCTGGGAAGCTATCTGGGCAGTGTCATCGGTTGGCGAGGTGCGTTCTTCTGCCTGATTCCGGTAGCGATCATCGCGTTGGTCTGGCAATGGATCAGCCTGCCAGCCATGGCAGCGGCACCGCGCAAGGCGGACGCAGGCAATGTCTTTCGACTGTTCAAGAGACCATTGATCACGTTCGGCATGCTCAGTGTGGGCATTTTTTTCATGGGCCAGTTTGTACTGTTCACCTATCTGCGCCCGTTCCTGGAAACCGTCACGGGTGTAGATGTCGCCATGTTGTCGATGATCCTGCTGGTCATCGGTGTGGCGGGTTTTGTCGGCACCGTCCTGATCAGCAGTTTTTTGAAAACCGGCATGTATCGGGTACTGATCTGCATTCCACTGTTGATGGCCGCCATCGCACTTGCCTTGATCGTCTTTGGCAGCGGCGTCGTGGCGACGTTTGTACTGCTGGGGCTGTGGGGCCTGATTGCGACGGCAGCGCCTGTTGGATGGTGGTCGTGGTTGGCCAAGGCGCTACCCAAGGATGCTGAAGCCGGCGGGGGCCTGATGGTGGCAGTCATTCAGCTATCGATTGCACTGGGCTCGACCCTCGGCGGGCTGCTGTTCGACGGGAGCGGTTATCGCATGACATTTCTGGCGAGTGCGCTTTTGTTGGTGTTCGCCGCAGTGATGACTTTTTTCACGTCGCGAAAACAGGCTTGAGGGAAGACCTTTGAGCAAGACAGGCAACTGTTGGTTTTGGCACCAGTGCCTCCGAGGCGAGGCTGTCATGGGTGAGGCAATCGGGCAGGTAAGCGACCCCAGCCCTGCGCGGGCGGCGGCGACAAGCGCGACACCGTTGTCGGCCTTGACCATCTCCGCTACCACCGGGACGAATGCGTCGGTCCAAAAGACAGCGGTGCGGCAACGCGCAGACGAACAGTGTCCGATTGGTGATTGTCGCTTCGGCTGGCCGTTTTTGGCCGATTGCTGGCGGTCGCGACCGGCAGAGACGACCCTCAAGTAACCAGTAGCGTGGCCCGCAGTGCCACAGCGATCCAGAGGTCCCCGGTTTTGCACGCCATGTCGGTCAGCGATGCGACGAAAGGATTGGCAGTATCTGGACAGGTGACCTATACCGTCTCGACACCGAACCGATGACTGGAACAACAAAAAGATTTTAGCGCGTCGGTTCCGTTGTGTCGTTTCCGTGAGCGGCAGGACTGGATGAAATCCATGGTGAACCCTGGAGTTTGCTTTTGCCTGATCCGATCAGCGCCCAGTGAAACCCCGCGTTGCGGTTACTCTCGAGTCTCATGCCTGAGCGCGCCACTGTTGCGTCGCACACGCTATGCGTGCGATCCCCCGTGGCCTGACGTGAATGAAGATAAGGAGCCATCCGATGACTTTCGATCTGGACAAAACGCTTGATGATTCAAACATCAACGAACCTGAAACTCGCAAGTTTTTGTCCGCTTTACAAGCGAACATTCTTAAGGGGCACGGGCGCGATCATGTGGCGCTGCTATTTCTTGAGATAAAAGATGTCGAAAAGGCACGTACCTTTTTACGTAACTATAAGGTTACCGATTCTGCCACTCAGTTGCAGGAGACAAAGCGCTTCAAAGAAAGCGGTGATCCGGGCGGTGTGGTGAGGCTAGTGTTTATCAGCCATGCGGGCCTGGTGAAATTTGGTAGGGCAGCGCCATTCAAACAGAAGGACGGCACACCCATAGACGAGTTTTTTGAAAAGGGTATGGCCGCCGATACCGAAGTGCTAGACGATCAGACGACGGATTCCTGGCAGGCTGCCTTGAAGAATCCGGTGGATGTACTGTTGATGTTAGCCCACGATGACCTGGATGACCTCTCTCGGATAACCCTTAGAAAAGTCGAAGCGCTCGGGGATGAGGCTAGCGGCTACAAGGTTTTGTTCGTCCAGGAAGGTCGGGCGTACTTCAACAAGGCTGGTGAGGGTATCGAGCATTTCGGCTACGTTGACGGCCGCTCACAGCCCCTAATGATAGATAGCGATATCAAGCGCGAAAAAGGGTCGAAAACCAAGCTTGTTTATGACCCCGCCACTAATTTAAAACAGTTTATGTTCGACGATCCCTTGGCACCGGAAGAAGGTTTGGCGAGCCTGTTCGTGTTTCGCAAACTTGAGCAGAACGTAGCTGGATTCAAAGAGGCTGAAGACGTTATGCAGGATAAGCTTATCCCTCAACCCGCAGAAGACGAGATAGCGGGCGCCATGGTAGTGGGGCGTTTTGAGAGCGGCGTACCGGTCACCTTTGATCCCCCTCGACCACCCGCCGATCCGGTCGAAAATGATTTCAATTATGATGACGATACTGACGGTACCCGTTGCCCGTTCCAGGCCCATATCCGGAAAACCAATCCACGAGGTTCGAGCCCGGGCGGCGAGGAGTTCGACAAAGCTGTGCAAATGGCCCGCCGGGGCATCACCTATGGTCTGCGGATGCAAGTTCCGAAGACTGCAGAGTTCGTGGATAAGCCTAATGACGGAGTCGGCCTGCTTTTTATGAGCTATCAAGCCTCTATCAAAGATCAGTTCCACTTCATGCAGGAGCAATGGGCAAACAACCGGAAATTCCCAAAGATCGGGCCTGCCGATCCCTTCGTAGGTATTGATCCTGTCATCGGGCAGATACTGAAAGCAGACGCAGAAGTCGCCGAGACAGATCATCACTGGCCAAGCAGCATGCCGAACATTCAGTTTAATTTTCGGGGCTTCGTCCATCTCAAGGGCGGCGAATATTTCTACACACCATCACCTCAAGCCTTAAAAAAACTCTGAACCGCCTTGGGTTAGTACCAGACCCGGCCCCTTAGGGGCCGGCAATTATAGTGGCGATGAAGAAATAGCCGCACCACTTTAGATAGTACAGGGACTCGCCGTCTGCCTCCGCATTGCACGATGATCGTGAGACCGTTTTATTAGCGAAAATTGCTCCCGAACGAGAGTCAAACAATTGCATCTTTGATGTTCCGCAAGTGAGCGTTTTCTTTTGAAAGCGAGCAAGAGTTGCGATGCACCACATACGTATCTTCAGCTACAAAGGATACCTCGCTTTTATTGTTATCTGTGCGTCGCTGTATAAGAACGATAACGCATTGCGAGATACCTTAGCCGCCGTCATGGTGGCTGCGCCAAACCCATACTTCGCTATCAGGCATCGTAAAGCGCGATGCCGGGTATCTGGATTTAGCGTTTGTCTTGAACACGAACCTAATGGCATCTGGTTTTAAAGGCAGTATTTTTCCATTTTTGGCTTGATGCTCCCCTATCCGAAGTGCTGATTTTGGCCGCTCGCGCCCTGTGGCAAGGGTCAGCAAACAGGCGAGAGGGACGCCAACGCAGGCAGCCAAGCGCTAAAACCAAACCCCGTAGAGAAGAAAACCCAACGGTCATCAATTCGACACCTTCATCCCACACCATGGTCTGCGGATTACTTCGTGCTGGACCTGGTATCAAAATGGAGGGCGCCGTTCATGGGTAATACGATCGCCGCAGCACCACACAAAGAGCTGAAAAGACGCGCCACGGTGATCTACCGGCGTGACGAGGAAATACTGTTCGTGCGCAAACGCCATGCGAAATGGAATTTGCCCGGTGGCCGCATCGAAGCAGGTGAGACGCCGCTTCAAGCCGCCCTGCGCGAGATGGTTGAGGAAACCGGCCTCACCTTTGATCAGCTTTCCTATATCTCCGAATATGAGGACAGCAGGGCCACTCATTTTTTATTCGAAGCGTCGTTGGCAGGGCAGCCCAAGCCTCGTCCCTGCAACGAGATCGATGACTGCCGGTGGTTCTCAACAAAAGATTTGGACAAGCGCAGTGTCCGAGGCTCTATCCGTACATTGCTCAAGCACTGTCGGCTTGAGTCGGGCGCTGGATCAGTCACCCTGAATGCCTGGTAGGCCTATCGAGGGTGCTTTCGGGGGAAGGGCAGCGCGCAGTCAATCTATGAAGGCGCTGGCAAAACACAGTCAGGAAGAAAACACTTCCGGGCGTTGCTGCACGTGCCCCTTGTATCGGCGTGATTGCTGCCACGCCAGCTGCGCCTGAACATCAGCGGCAGCGTTCAAGACTTTCTGCGCCCAGTGCTCATCTTGCGGATCGACGACGACGACGCGAAAACCGTGATCATGGCCTTCGCTCCGCACGCCCTCGGAATCATCGACATGCAAGTCGATATCGAAGGCTGGCGGAAATTTCGAGGGGGAATTTGAAAGCCCATGAGCCGTCAGGGCGCGATTATGCACAACGCTGTTGACCACGCCGTCGACGTGAATCCCGTACAGCATCAGCCAGCGGCGGATGCAAGACGGTGTCCGCCCGGACGACGTGTACACCCAGACGCTGCAGCCCTGGCGACGCAATTCTCGGGTCAGCGAGCGCGTGCCGAGGCGCAACGGCTCACCCAGCCAACGGTGGACAAAGGCCGGCAGTCGGCTTGGCTCAACGTCGCAGTGGTGGAGTTGGCAGGCCAGCGTGTCGTCAATATCAAACGAAATACGGATGCGCGGGCCCTGGCGCCGCAGCAGGGCGCGCTGGACGGCTTCAGCTGCACGACTGATCGAGTTCTGGCATTTGGCGAACATGGAAGAACCGTTCATCAATGGCCCCCTTGGCAGGCGGGCAGGGTCGTTGCTTTGAGAAAAAACTTCATCGGATCAGGTGCCTGTTCTTCCAGGAAATGTGCATATTTTTTCTTGATCTTGGGCAGCTCGTACAACGCCTTGACCCCGTGTTTGGCGGAATTGCGTATCACCGATGAAGGGTTGAAGTAGCCCTCGGCGTTTTCCTGGGTCAACACGAACGGCGGCAAGCCGGCGCGCATGAGCAGGTAGCTGACGATGAGCGAGCCACTGCGGTTGTTGCCTTCAATGAACAGTTGCGGCTTGCTGAGGATGCGCACATAGACACCGGCCGCCCGCTTCCAGACCGATTCGCTGCGATACGCGCAGTACCAATTGAACAAGTCCTTTATACCGCCTTCGACATTGTTGAAGAAATGCTCTTCGGTCGCCTTCAGATGATCAGCATATTCCAGTCGGCTCGCCGGGTCCCGGCCGCACAGGACGGTGGCGTTGATCTCCAGCATCAGGTTGAGTTGCTGAAGGTCAAACAGGTCGACGCCACGGGCGACGTAGTCGTCAACCAGTGCGTAGCCTTGCAGCATGTTGTGCAGCACCTCGTCCGTCAGGGGATCGCGCGGCTCGGTAAAGTGCTGGCTGAGCGCTGCGAAACGGCTCTGCACCTCACGCAATGCGTGTTCAATCGCTGGCAAATCAAGACGACGTGTTGCAGACATTGGCTTTCCTGAATAACGCTGGGTACGAAGGTAATGCGACCGCATGCCCGCCAGAGCCTGGCGGCATGCGGCCCGGACCGGACAGTGGTGGGTCAGCTGAACTTGCCGCTGATGTAATCGCCGGTCATTTGCTCACGCGGGTTATCGAAGATCTGCGCGGTCGGGCCCATCTCGACCAGATAGCCGGTACGCGTGCCCTGGGAAATATCCACCGAGAAAAAGGCCGTCGTGTCAGCGACGCGGATGGCCTGTTGCATGTTGTGCGTGACCAGGGCGATGGTGTAATCCTTCTTCAACTCGACCATCAATTCCTCGACCCGGCGGGTGGCGATCGGGTCGAGTGCCGAGCAGGGTTCATCCAGCAGCAGCACTTCTGGCTCGGTCGCGATGGCGCGGGCGATACACAGCCGTTGTTGCTGGCCGCCGGACAGGGACAGGCCGCTCACCTTGAGCTTGTCCTTGACCTCATCCCACAGCGCGGCGCCTTGCAGGGCGTGCTTCACGCGGTCGCCCAGATCGCCTTTGTAGCGATTGAGGCGCAGGCCGAAAGCGACGTTGTCGAAGATGCTCATCGAGAATGGATTCGGCTGTTGAAACACCATGCCGATGTAGCGGCGCACGACCACAGGATCTACGCCCTTGCCGTAAACATCCTGGCCGAGGAAATGCACATGGCCCTCGAAGCGAAAGCCTTTGACCAGGTCGTTCATGCGGTTGAGGCTGCGCAGCACGGTACTCTTGCCGCAGCCGGACGGACCGATGAAGCCGGTGATCTTGTTTTTTTCGATCGGCACGTGGCTGTCACGGACCGCCAGGAAATTGCCGTAGAAAATCTTGTCCAGCTTGCAGTCCATGACCACAGGCGCCTGGGTGACAAACGGAGCGGCTATTTGCGCAGATGATACGTTCAAGATTCAGATGCTCCCGTTATCAATACTTGGGCTTGCCGAAAATACGGCTGACAATGTTCACGACCAATACGATCATCACCAACACCAGCGAGGCCGCCCATGCGAGCTCGAGCTGGTTGTCGAACGGCATGCCGGAGAAGTTGTAAATCAGCACGGCAAGCGATGCCGTCGGATTCATGACCTCCAGGCTGCCTTCGTGGTAGATCCAGTAATTGCTGAACAACGCGGTAAACAGCAGAGGTGCGGTTTCGCCCGCAGCGCGTGCCACGGCCAACATGACGCCGGTCAGGATGGCCGGCATGCCGGTAGGCAAAACGATTTTCCAGATCACCTGCGACCGGGTGCAGCCCATGCCATAGGCGGCATCCTTCATGACCTTGGGCACCATCCTCATCGACTCTTCAGCCGTGAGCACAACGATCGGCAGCATCAGTACCGCCAGTGCAACACCACCCGCCGGTGCGGAGTAGGTACCGGTCGTCATCACCACCAGGGCGTAGGCAAAAACCCCGGCCAGAATCGACGGCAGGCCCGTAAGCATCTTGGCGGCAAAGCGTGAGGCGTTGGCCAGTTTGCTGTCCGGCCCGAGTTCGGCGAGGAAGATGGCCGCCATGATGCCGACCGGGACCGCGATGGCTGCCGCGATGCCAACCATGACAAAGGTGCCCGCCATCGCGTTACCGAACCCGCCGCCCGTCTCGAAGCCGGTCGGTGGCAGTTCGGTGAACACTTCCATGCTCAGACGAGCTCCGCCGCGCGTGATCAGCATGTAGAGCACGGAAATCAACGGCACGCTGGCCAGCAGAGCGCCACACCACACCAGCGTGGTCAGCACCAGGCTGCGCAGGGCGCGGCCTTCAAACTTGCGCTGCAGGCTTGGCATGGCAGCGATAGGGGAGGTGAGGTTAGTCATTATTTGGTACCACGTTGGGCATAAACCATGATCATGGAACCGAGGATGTTCACCAGCAGCGTGATCACCATGAGCACCAGTGCGGCGTACATCAACACTTCAATTTCGTTGGGTCCGGCTTCGGGGAAGTTGAGCGCCAGCAGGGCCGCCAACGTGTTGGCCGGAGCAAACAGAGAAAGTGAAATATTGTTCGCGTTGCCGACGAGCATGGCCAGGGCCATGGTCTCACCCAACGCTCGGCCCAGGCCCAGAACCAGGGAGCCGAAGATGCCGGTAGCAGCCGAAGGCACCATGACCTTGAGAATTGCTTCCCAGTGGGTGGTCCCCATGCCATACGCGGCTTGCTTGGTTTTCATCGGTACGCCGGTGAGGGCGTCCTGGGAAACGGCGGCGATGGTCGGCAGAATCATGATGGCCAATACCAAAGCGGCCGGGAGCAAACCCGGACCGCTCAAGGATGTGCCGAAAAACGGAATCCAGCCCAGTTCAGTGTTCAACCAGGTGGTCAGCGGCCGAATGGCCGGGATCACAACGTAAATGCCCCACAGGCCGTAAACGACGCTGGGGATTGCCGCGAGTAACTCAACGATGGTGCGAAAGACGGCTGCCAGTTTCGCGGGCAGGAAATCCTGAGTCAGGAATATCGCCATGCTGACGCCAAAAAAGCCCGCGATCAGCAGCGCGATGAAGGCGCTGTAGAGCGTGCCCCAAATGGCCGGCAGAATGCCGTACTTTCCTTGGTTAACGTCCCAGACGCTGCCGAAAAGCACGTCGAAACCGTGCTTCTCCATGCCTGGAAGTGCCTTGCGTCCCACCTCGAACACCAAGGCAAATACCACCGCCAGAATCAGGATCACCCCAATTCGCGCAAGCGCACGAAAGGTGCGGTCAACCATGAAATCCTTCGTAGAGGGTGGTTGGCAGGCGGAGTCCGGGTTAACCGGTACGACAAAAGGTTGGTTCATGGGCGAATTCCGGAACAAGGGGGGGAACTCTCCCGGCGTGGCTGACAGCCCACACCGGGAGCGGCCTCACGAGCGTTACTGGATGTTGGCGGAAGCTTTGCGAACCTGGTCGACAACCGACGGCGGCAGTGGGATGTAGCCCATCGAGTCGGCGATTTTCTGGCCTTCGGTCAGGCTGTACTCGACCATTTCACGCATGGCTTTAGCCTTGGCCGGGTTCTCGTTTTTCTTGCGGAAGATCATCCAGGTGTAGGAAGTGATCGGGTACGACTTGGCACCGTCCGGATCCGGCAACCAGGCCACCAGGCTTTCCGGCATCTTCACCGCGGCCAGAGCCTCGGCACCGCTTTCTGCGTTAGGCACAACGTATTGGCCGGCCTTGTTCTGCAGCTGAGCGAAGTCAACCTTGGCCAGTTTTGCAAAACCGTACTCGATGTAGCCGATCGCGCCCGGGGTCTGGCGAACGGTGGCGGTCACACCATCGTTTTTCGGCGATTTGATGAATTTGTCGCTGGCTGGCCAGTTGACGGTGTTGCCTTCACCCAGCGCAGTTTTGAACTCTGGATTGATGGCCGCAACGTGCTTGGTGAACACTGCGGTGGTACCGCTGGAGTCTGCACGCACGACAACCGTGATCGGCATGTCAGGCAGCTTCAGCTCCGGGTTGGCCGCGACGATCTGCGGGTCGTTCCATTTAGTGATCTTGCCAAGGAAGATGTTGGAGTAAACATCGCGTGGCAGTTTCAACCCTTTAGGGCTGCCTGGCAGGTTGTAGGCCAGGACGATCTCGCCCGCCGTCATCGGCAGCAGTTGTGCGCCTTCGGCCACCTTGGCGATGTCTTCGTCTTTCATTGCCGAATCACTGGCGGCGAAATCAACGGTCTTGTTCAGAAAGTCCTGCACGCCCGCGCCGCTGCCCTTGGATTGGTAATCCACGGTCACGCCAGCGGTTTTCTTGCTGAAATCCTTGAACCAGGTCAGGTAGATCGGTGCTGGAAAGCTGGCACCGGAGCCAGTCAGGCGAACGCTTTCCGCCGCGAAAGACACTGAGGTGGCACAAAGAGAAACCGTAATGGCGAGCGCTGCAGACTTCATCAAACTTTTCATCGAAGGGATTCCTTGTGATAACGGGCTCCCGAACTTTGCAACATTCTTGTTACGGTTTTATGAACGTGAGGTGGTGTTGATCGCGCGACCTCTTCGAACAGCGTCGTTACAGCGTAGTGATCTGACCATTTCGATCCAGTTCATACACTTTATTACGCTGCACGAATGCTGGATTGTGCCGCTTCGATGCCATCGAAAAAAGCGATGGTAGCTAATTTGTTTCATCGCTTAAAACGCTCAACTATGGCCTCGCGTCAATCGATCTTCGGGGCCGGCTCGTCCTTTTCCCGCCTTGAGAATGCCCGGGATCACACCCTATGCCGCACCTTCAGGAGCTTGTGACATGAGTACACAACGCATTCATCCGGTGGACGAAATTTTGCCCCTGCGGCAGTTGTTCACGTTCGGCCTGCAGCATGTGCAGGTGATGTACGCGGGGGCAGTGGCCGTGCCGCTGATATTGGGCAGTGCGATGGGCTGACCTCGGCGCAAATCGTCTTGCTGATCAATGCCAATCTGCTGACGTCCGGCGTGGCGACGTTGATTCAGACGCTCGGCTTCTGGAAATTCGGTGCGCGTCTGCCGCGGATTCAAGGCTGCTCGTTCATTGCGCTGGCGCCCATGATCATGATCGGCAAGGAGTTCGGGCTCAGTCAGATTTTCGGGGCGGTGATTGCCGCAGGTTTCATCACTATTGCGCTGGCACCGGTGTTCAGCCGCCTGCTGCGATTCTTTCCGCCGGTGGTCATTGGCAGTCTGATCACCATCATCGGTATCTCGCTAATGCCGGCCGCTGCGATCTGGCTGGGCGGCGGCAACCCGGACGCTGCAGATTTCGGCAGCCCCGCCAATCTGTTGCTGGGCCTGGCCCGGTCAGTGTCACGCTGGTGATTCACGCCAAATTCAAGGGCTTTATCGGCAACCTCAGTGTGCTGATCGGCTTGTTCGTCGGCAGTCTGATCGCCGCCGCCTGTGGCATGACACAGTTCAGTCGGGTAAGCAAAGCGGCGTGGTTTGAAC
>JALYPE010000162.1 GCA_030856525.1 Pseudomonadota bacterium
CTGCACTTCTCATCAAGCGAGGAATGCAGATCACCGATGTAGTGCGCGCCGAGCGCAAACTCAGTCAAGTTGGCTACTATCGACTAAGCGGTTTTTGGTACCCATGCCGAGAGTTCTTGCGCGATGCTGATGACCAAGTGGTCATCTGTGATGTCAGCAGAAAACCTCTGCGACAGAATATCTTCACGCCAGGCACCCACTTTGATGCTGCGTTTGAAATCTACCTTTTTGATAAAAAACTGCGCCAGTTGATGCTTGACGCCATAGAGCGTATTGAGGTCCACGTACGTTCAGTGATCGCGCACGAGGTGGGTTATCACGATCCATTGGCGTACCAAAGCAGCAGATTCATCAATCCATCGCAGACCCGGATGTTCAGTAACAGGCAGGGCCGGCAGCGTAATATCTGGAATGAGTGGCTCAGCCGCCAAACAGAACAGATAGGGCGCAGCCGCGATGACAGCATCGAATGGCATCGACTTCACGGTAAAGCGATGCCCTTCTGGGTAGTAGTCGAGGCATGGGATTTCGGAACCGCATCGAAGTATTTCGAAATTCTCAAAGACTCGTATAGAAACAGAATCAGCCAACGGCTTGGCCTGAGGAACGCAAAGGTTCTCAAAGAATGGCTGCAGGAAATAAACACGCTCCGCAACCGCTGCGCCCATCACTGCCGTATCTGGAATCAGGTCTCGACGAACCCACTGCCAACCGTGCCTGAGAAGCCTTACTTTCAGCATCTCGCCCTGGACGCAAATGCACGCACTCGTCTCTACGGGCTGATCGCAGTTATTTGGTATCTCGTCAAAGCAATCGGCGCCAATTCAAAATGGATATCCCAAGTAGCTGACGTCATCGACTCCAAGCCGGAGGTGCCTGGCTGTCCATTCACCGCGCTGGGCTTGCCGAATGAGGGTGGTTTCCCCAGACAATTGTTTAATATTTAACCTTGCACCCTTTCCACGACCGACATCTGCGTTCCAGCAACATTGGCAACAATTCGTTGACACCACCTGCGGTATTATCTGGCGCCTTCGCACCTTGGTTTTTGAATCGGATGTCCATGCCTTCGCCACTCCCCGACGCCTCTCAACCCCTCCCTCCCGTCCTGGTCGGCCCGCTGTTGCGGCGTCTTGAGCCTGCGCGGCTGGTGTTGTGGCTTGTAGGATCGCGGGCGTTGTCGCTGACGTTACGTCTGCAAAACCGTGACGATATTCGTCTGGACGCCGTGCAGTGCACGGTCATCCCGGTGGGCGCGCAGGCGTTTGTTCATTTGATCGACGTGACGCTGGACACCGCCCTGCCCTGCGATACGTTGATCGAGTACGACCTGCTGATTGATGACGCCGCGACGGGTATCGCCGAGTGGGCGCCACACCTGTTGTACGGCGAAGCGCGGTCGCCCAACCTGGTCGTTCGCTCAAAAATTGATCAGCTGCTGCACGGCTCCTGCCGCAAACCGCACTTCCCGGCGCCCGATGGTTTGCTGTGT
This sequence comes from Pseudomonadota bacterium, assembly GCA_030856525.1. GTDB lineage: Bacteria > Pseudomonadota > Gammaproteobacteria > Pseudomonadales > Pseudomonadaceae > Aquipseudomonas. The sequence goes on from JALYPE010000162.1 coordinate 1,493, forward strand.
GTGGACCGTTTGTTGGCGGCGGAGCATGAAGCGAAAGATCGCCCGGCGTTGCTGATGATGAGCGGCGATCAGGTGTACGCCGACGATGTCGCCGGCCCGACGCTGCGTGCGATCCATGCCCTGATCGAGCGGCTTGGCCTGTTCGAGGAGCACCTCGAAGGGGCCGTCGTGAGCGACAGCGCCAAACTTTACGAGCACGCCGCCAGTTATTACCACCGTGCGGATTTGTTACCCGCGCTGCAGGGTAATGAGACGTTGCGTGAGCGATTTTTCGGCGGCGCGCGTAAGCCGATTTTCACCAGCAGCAGCGCCGACAATCACCTGGTGACGTTTGCCGAAGTCATGGCCATGTACTTCCTGGTGTGGTCGCCGACGCCCTGGACACTGATCGCTCCGAAGCCGCCAAAATTGATCCCCGAAAGGCGCAAGCGTTATGCGCTTGAGCAGACGCGTATCGATGGCTTCAAGGCCGGGCTGCCCGGCGTGGCTCGGGCCTTTGCGCACATCCCGTGCCTGATGATTTTCGATGACCACGATATTACGGACGACTGGAATCTTTCCGCGCAGTGGGAGGAAACGGCCTACGGTCACCCGTTCTCCAAGCGCATCATCGGCAATGCGCTGATTGCTTATATGTTGTGTCAGGCCTGGGGCAACAATCCGGATGCATTCGGCACGCTGCTGAAGAAGACCGCCGGGCTGATATCGACCGGGGACGATCGCTATCTGGATAGCCCGGTGCAGGACGAGCTGATCGATGATCTGCTGAAGTTTCAGCGCTGGCATTACGTGCTGCCGACCAGCCCGGCCGTTGTCGTACTCGACACCCGCACCCGACGCTGGCGCAGTGAGATGACGTTGAAGCAGCCGTCGGGTTTGCTCGACTGGGAAGCGCTCAGCGAACTGCAGCAGGAGCTGCTCGATCATCCGTCGGCAATCATCGTTTCACCCGCGCCGGTGTTTGGCGTCAAGCTGATTGAGACCGTGCAACGGGTGTTCAGCTGGTTCGGTTTTCCGTTACTGGTGGACGCAGAAAACTGGATGGCCCATCGCGGCGCGGCGCAGGTGATCCTGAACATTTTCCGACACTCGCGAACGCCCGGGAACTACGTGGTGCTGTCCGGCGACGTGCATTATTCCTTCGTCTACGAGGTACTGATCCGACATCGCACGGCCGGCCCGAGGATTTGGCAGGTGACCAGCAGCGGCATCAAAAACGAATTTCCGCCGAGCCTGCTGGAATGGTTCGACCGGCTCAACCGCTGGCTATATTCGCCGCGCTCGCCGCTGAACTGGCTGACCAAACGCCGACGGATGCGCATCGTCCCGCACGTTCCCGAGCATGCTGAAGCAGGTGAACGGCTGTGGAATTCGGCAGGTGTCGGGCAGGTGTTCTTTAATGAAAAGGGACAGCCGCGGGAGATTTATCAGTTGAATGCGGATGGCTCGCCGAAGACGCGGATGGTGGCGCCTGAGGAGGATGTGTGACAGATGGGTCGCGTCGCGATCAGATGAAGATATTCCTGAGTACATCACTCCAGTAGGAGCTGACGAAGGCTGCGATCTTCGGATCGTCAAATTTTCAGCAACTTCAATCCCGCTACCAGACAGGATCAAAAGATCGCAGCCTGCGGCAGCTCCGAGCATGGCAAACCCGTAATACGTCAACCCGCACACACCGACCGACAAATCCCTCTGACAATCATCTCGACCTCCCGCTGATCTACCGTCAGCGGCGGCAGCAGGCGGATGGTTTTACCGCGCGTCACGTTGATCAACAAACCGTGATCCCGTGCGGCGATCAGGGTCAGGTCGCGGATGGGTTGTTTGAGCTCGATGCCGATCATCAGGCCCTGTCCCCGAATGGCCAGCACATTCGGATTGTCCGCCAGTTCGCTGCGTAATCTGCCCAGCAGCCGTTCGCCCTGAAGCCTGGCGTTTTCCAGCAGCTGTTGTTCTTCGATAATTTCCAGCACCGTGCAAGCCACGCGACACGCCAGTGGATTACCGCCAAAGGTGCTGCCGTGGCTGCCGGGGGTGAACAGTTCGGCCGCTTTGCCTCGGGCCAGGCAGGCGCCAATGGGAATGCCATTGCCGAGACCTTTAGCCAAGGTCATGACGTCCGGGACGATGCCTTCGTGCTGGCACGCAAACCACTCGCCGGTGCGGCCGATACCGGTCTGGATTTCGTCGAGCATCAACAGCCAGGCGTGCCGGGTGCACCGTTCAAGCAAGGCCTTGAGGTAACCGGGCGGCGCAAGGTGCACACCGCTTTCGCCCTGAACCGGTTTAATCATGATCGCAACGATGCGCGAGCCG
>JALYPE010000022.1 GCA_030856525.1 Pseudomonadota bacterium
ACATGCAGGTCACACCACTGCAATTGGCCCAAGCCACTGCGCTGATCGCAAACAAGGGCGTCTGGAACCGGCCGCATTTGGCCAAGACAGTCAACGGTGTGGTGCCCGTGGACGCACACCCGGTGCCAGATATTCTGTTGAAAGACCCCCGCGACTGGGAGCAGGTCAACCACGGTATGCAGATGGTCATGCATGATGCTCGCGGGATTGCCCGTGCGGCTGCGGCAGGTGCTCAGTACCGCATTGCCGGTAAAAGTGGCACTGCGCAAGTAGTGGCAATCAAACAGGGGGAGCGTTATAACCGCGCGAAAACCCTGGAGCGTAACCGCGACAATGCGTTGTTCGTCGGCTTTGCTCCAGCCGAGCACCCGAAAATTGTCATCTCGGTAATGATTGAAAACGGTGAAGCGGGTGGTCGGGTGGCGGGGCCGGTTGTCCGGCAGATTATGGATGCCTGGTTGCTGGATCAGGACGGTCATCTGAAAGCGCAATACGCCACGCCCGGCAAGAAACCAGGTGATCCTCACGTCTGACTCTGTGTGGCAGATTTACGTAAGCACCGGCCCAAGACCGCTCTCACAGGAGACTACCGTGAGAGCACTCGTGCCGGCCTCAATAAAGGGAAACCCTCAAACTCCCGGTACTGGGCAGCTCATATCACCCTCCGGGCATTTCAGGTAACCCTTGAATGTTTCCACCCGCGCTTTCGTCAGGTCAGTAAGGCAATTACTGTAGATCAGCGGATACACACTGCCACCCGCCACGCCTGAGACTGAGAATTTGCACTCGGCATCGCGAAACGCAATCCACGAGCGCTGTGCGCCAACTAACAGCTTCTTGCTATCCGGACTGCCTTTCAAGCGCGCCGTGATTTGCTGATAAAGCGCATTCAGTTCCTTATCTGCTGCCTTGTTCTGCTGGACCGCACATTGATTCATGCTCGCCTGATCGGTCGCGTTGTCGCAATCTGCAGCGGAGGCCAGGGTTGTGAACAGCAAGGGCGTCAACACCCAAAGGAAGCTTGCTTGCATGGGATTCTCGCTGTGACATGAAATTGAGATGCAGTGTAGCGAACCGCTAGCCACTTGTTGCATTGCTGCCTGACGCAGGGCCAGAACTTATAGATGCAAATGCAGCCGAATATTGCAGGACGGTTGACTGTAAGGCCTGTTGTACAACTTTAAGGTTAGTCTTGTGGTCTTACAGGCCTACTGTTCATTACAGGAGGTGGGTCATGAATCCCGCATCAGATCGAATCGAAAGAAAGATCCTGCTCAAAGCGCAGCGCTCGCACGTCTGGCGTGTGCTGGCCAATGCCGAAGCATTCGGGCAATGGTTTGGCGTGGCGCTGGAGGGCAAGCGTTTTGTCGCCGGTGCCTGGACCCAAGGCCAGATAACTTACCCTGGTTACGAGCATCTGCTGTGGAATGTGCTGGTGGAGCGAGTCGAGCCGGAACGGGTGTTTTCATTTCGCTGGCACCCATACGCGGTCGAGCCGGATATCGATTACACCCAGGAGCCGACGACGCTGGTCAAATTCGAGCTCGAAGACCACGATGAAGGCACCTTGTTGAAACTCACCGAATCTGGTTTCGATCACATACCCCAATCCCGTCGCCTCAAGGCTTTCCGCATGGACAGCCGCGGTTGGGATGAACAAATGGGCAACATCGAAACATTCGTCAAAGAGACGACCAACGCTCGAAAGCTCCAGGAAAACTGACCGCTGATGTTTGACGCAGGGGTGAACCGCTGGACGCTGCGGCCCGATGGCACACCGATCATCACGTCGGGCGCTCGTTTGCTGCCCGTACAGATGGGTGGTGTGCCGGCGATGCTGGAAGTTGCAGTCGATTCTTCGCTACGCATCGGCGGGCCTGTGTGCTCCCCGACAGCTGCAGGTCGGGCAACTGGCGGCTTCCACGCTTGATGACTGATGCATCCGAGGTTCCGCACTGCGGCAGGTATAGCGAATGTCTTACACGCGATGGTAGCGATGTCGTCTATGCCAGATTGGATCCGATGCGTAATCTGGCCACATCAACTGAAGCACAGGAAGCGCTTCAGGATCATGGATGATCGACCATCAGCAAGGATTCGCTATCGACAGGGAGTCGACAATGGTCTTGGAAAAACCCGCCTCTGGCGGGTTTTTTTTCGCCTGTCGAAAACTGTAAATCCGAATGCTTGATATCTCCACCGCTACGTTTTCAGTGCCGCTGCAACACGCCCGGTAATCTGCGTGCGCTGTAGCAACGATTGCGCCGAACGCCGATTGGCCTCCTGCAACACGTGGGCGGGAGCCGTGCTCGGTGTACCTGAATCAAAGGGTGGCGCCGGTGCGTACTCGAGTTGCAGCTGGACCAGTTGTGCGGTGTCCTTATCGAACAGTTCAGCGGCCAGCGTCAGGGCGAAATCGATCCCTGCGGTAATCCCGCCTCCCGTTAGCAAATTACCGTCGCGCACCACTCGCTCCATCACTGGAATTGCTCCCAGCGGCGCGAGCAACTGATGGTAGGCCCAGTGGGTGGTGGCCCGTTTGCCCCTGAGCAGACCTGCTGCACCGAGCACGAGCGCACCGGTGCAGACGGACGTGACGTAGCGCGCGCCGGCCGCCTGCATCTTGATGAAGTCGAGCGTCTCGTCGTCCTCCATCAACGCACCGACGCCGCTACCCCCCGGCACGCAGATCACATCCAGCCGGGGGCAATCGGCGAAAGTAGTGGTTGGTTTCAGCATGAGGCCGGTGCTGGCCGTGACCGGCATCAGGTCTCTCCAGATCAGATGCACCTTCACGTCCGGTAATGAGGCCAGCACATCGAAGGGTCCTGTCAGATCCAGTTGCTGCACTTGGGGGAATAGTAGAAAACCGATCTGCAAGGTCATGGTGTATTTCTCAGGAGGCGGGTGGACGACCTCACCTTAGCGCCGTAGGATCTGGCGCATACGCCAATTACCCCACGAATCACGCCAAAATGCCCAAGATCATTCACGTACTCGCCTTTGCGAATGTGCAGTTGCTCGATGTCACCGGGCCCTTGCAGGTATTCGCCTCTGCCAACGACATTGCCGGCCACAAGGGCTTGCCGCCGCCTTATGCGCCCTCGGTGATCGCTGCGGGCGGCGGCGCGGTGCTGTCTTCGGCAGGTCTGGCGGTATTGGCTGAGCCGCTGCCAGCCCGAGGCAGCGACACAGTGATCGTGGCGGGAGGCTGGGGCGTTTACTCGGCAGCGGAAGATGAGGCGCTTGTAGAGTGGCTGCGCGAGCATGCGAAGGGTTGTCGGCGGGTTGCCTCGGTCTGTACCGGCGCGTTTCTGCTGGCGGCCAGTGGCTGGCTTGACGGGAGGCGTGTTGTAACGCACTGGACGCGTTGTGAACAGCTGGCGCGGCAGCATCCGCAGTTGCGGGTAGAGCCCGATCCTATCTTCATTAACGACGGGCCGGTATGGACCTCCGCCGGGGTCACTGCTGGCATCGACCTGGCGCTGGCCATGGTCGAAGAGGACCTCGGCCGCGCGATGGCCCTGGAAGTCGCGCAGCAGTTGGTGGTGTTTCTCAAACGTCCCGGCGGTCAGGCGCAGTTCAGTGTGACCCTGTCTTTGCAAAAGCAGGGCAGCCGTTTCGATAACCTGCACGCCTGGATCAGCGAAAACCTCACCATGGACCTGGGCATCCCGACCTTGGCCGAACAGGTGGGCATGAGTGAACGCAGCTTCGTTCGCCACTACCGCGCAGACACCGGCCAAACCCCGGCGCGAGCGATCGAACTGATCAGGGTCGAAACCGCGCGGCGTTTGCTCAGCGACACCTCTGCTCCAGTCAAACGCGTCGCAATGCAGTGCGGGTTCGGCAGCGAAGAAACCTTGCGGCGAAGTTTTCTGCGCTCCATGGGCGTGACGCCGCAAGCCTACCGCGAGCGATTTTCGGTCAGCGCTGCAGCAGATCCAGCAGTGCTTTGA
>JALYPE010000213.1 GCA_030856525.1 Pseudomonadota bacterium
GACCAGCGCACACCCCTACCCTTACCAGCCATGCTATTGCTCGATCTGCCGCAAAACCCAGGGCGGTGGCGGTTATGCGATCAACATCGCTGGCGATGCCAGCAGCATGAATGTGCGCGGTCGAAAGCATATCTCGATCTACCACGCGCGGCTGAAGGACGACGGCGACAAACGCGCCCACCGCAGCACTGCCGAACGGCATTTTTGTGCGGTGTGCGGCTCGGGATTATGGGTGTTCAGCCCCGAGTGGCCAGCGCTGATTCATCCGTTTGCCTCGGCCATCGATACGGCACTGCCGCTGCCGCCGCAACACACGCACGTGATGCTCGGCTCGAAAGCGCCGTGGGTGCAGGTTCATGCGCAACGCGGTGATCAGCAGTGTGATCGCTGGCCGGATGAGTCGATCGCCGACTGGCATCAACGGCTGGGTCTGCAGCGCTGAAGGCATGATTTTCAACGGGCAATTCCCTTTGCGATGTTCGTTAACAGCGAACAATCCCTGCCCGCGAAGGGGCCTGTGAGGCAACCGAGGCCACTCCTCCCCACTCTCCCCCCGGTTCACCGCGTGCGGTACATAGATGAACGTTTCGAGCGTGTGATTGATTTACTGTCCGTTGGGCGACATCGCTCACTCACTCTGAACAATCAACCAAAGGAATGGTTATGGACACTCGCGACCTCACTGCCCGCTGTTTACTCAGCACACTGTTACTGTTTTGCGCACACACTGCCGCCAACGATCTCGGCGAGGGGCTCGCCAATGGCGCCCCGTCGTTACTCCTCAAGAACGCCAGCAAGCACTACACGCACTGGAACGGTATCGGCAAAATGTTCTGGGATGAAAACCCCGCCTGCACCGTCAGCCTGCTTGATACCCGCGATCAGCAAAGCAAGGCCACCGGCCCCGCTTACGTCCTGACTGCCGCGCACTGCGTGTTTGCCGTGGCGGCGCCGACATTTGTGCCGGCGATGAAAGAAAGCGTGCAATTCAATTATTTCAGCGACACATTGCACACCTCCAAACGCTACGCCATCAAACGGACTGTGTGGAAGGACTATGAACAGACCGACCTGGCCATCATGGAGCTCGACACGTCATTGTCGACCTTGCTCGAAGACGGCGTGACGCCCCTTCGGCTGGCCTCTGAATGGTCTGGGACAACGAGGGACGTGTTGGTCATCGGCGCGCCCGAGGAATTGCCAGAGGCCGGGTTACGTATGGCCGCCTGTGCGCAGTCTCAGGTAGCCGCCGGCCTGGTCGAGGGGGATCGGGTTTATCACAGTGCTGTGAAAAACCTTTGCCAGGACATACGCTCCGGCTCGTCCGGCAGCCCGGTGCTGGACCGCGCGAGCGGGCAGATTCTGAGCGTCATGGCGAGCGGTACCTTTGGCGCGGAGGCCGAAGAGCAATGCTTTGAGAATGCGCCCTGCGAGGTCAAAGACGGGCAACCCCAATGGTCAGCGAATACCCACTATGCGCATCCGGCGGAGTATCTGTCGGGCTGTCTTTCCAACAGCGTTTTTACCGACGTCGGGAACGCCTGTGCACCGTACCGAACGTTCGAGGTCACCGATGTAAAATTTGCACCGACGCAATACGTCTCGATGCCTGCCCATGCAACTGATCCGGAGCCAGTGCTGGAGGCGGGATTCACCCTCAGCACCCCGGAATATCGTTTCAAAACCGTGCGAGATGCCCTGCAGTGCGCATCGCCTCACTACTACAGCGATGCCATCGACGGCACGGATGCTGCCATCAAAACCCCCATTGCGCGGGAGATCGGCATGCATTTTCTGTGCATCATCGGTGTGCAATCGGCACAACAAAAGCCCAGCGTTGAATTGCTGAAAAGTGCGTGGGTAATACCTGCTCAGTTGATCGCACGAACGCCTGTGCCGATGCCTGTCCCTACGGTCACCTTGACGTCTGACTGGAACTACACCGTCGAATGGCAGTACCGGGTTCCTACACACTTTGGCACGCATTACTACGCGGGCCCGCAAGACGCCACGGTCTGCGCCAACGTAGCGCCTGAAGCCTTCACGCAAACTTACGAACGACTGACGTTTAGGGCCGAGCAACTGCCGTTGACCCTGTGCAGCAAAAACCAGGACATGACCGGACGGCTTTCTGAAGTCCGCTCCGACCCACTCGCGTTGCCTTAAGCCGACGCCGCCAACGGCACACCACTGTGAAAGCGGAATTCCACGTCCGGCGATTCGATCAGTTCCTGCTCGGCGGCGCGCACTTTGTCGATTACCTGAGCGATGTCCTTGGCGTCACCATACTGGTAGGCCAGCTTCAGGTAACCCTGGAAGTGCCGGGCTTCACTTTTCAGCAGGCCGAAGTAGAACTTGCCGAGTTCTTCGTCCAGATGCGGCACCAAGGCTTCGAAGCGTTCGCAACTGCGCGCTTCGATGAAGGCGCCGACCACCAGCGTATCCACCAGTTTCACCGGTTCGTGGCTGCGCACCACTTTGCGCAGGCCCGAGGCGTAACGTCCGGCGGACAACTGACGGAGTTCAACCTTGCGCTTTTTCATCAGGCGCATGACCTGCTCGTGGTGCACCAGTTCTTCCCGGGCCAGACGCGACATCAGATTGATCAGATCAACGTGGCCGTGGTACTTGGCAATCAGGCTCAACGCAGTGCTGGCGGCCTTGAATTCGCAGTTCTTGTGGTCAATCAGCAAGGTTTCCTGATCGGCCAAGGCGGCCTGAACCCAGCCATTCGGGGTACGGCAGCCGAGGAACTCGTGGATTTCGGGAAGGATCATGGCGCTCACGGCAAAAGGTCTGATACGGAGGGCGGCGATTATACCGGCCTGTCGCCTGACCACCAGCCGCGACCGTTGATATGCATCAAGTCGCGGATGCGCGCCCAGCAACTATAGTTGTGCCACGCCGTATTTTTTCTTCCTGGAGATCCCGACCATGCAAGCCATTCGCAGCATTCTGGTGGTCATCGAACCTGAACATTCGGAAAGCCTTGCACTTAAACGGGCCAAATTGATTGCCGGTGTCACTCAGGCCCATCTGCATCTGTTGGTCTGCGACCGCAAGCATGATCACGGCGCTATGCTCAGCGTACTCAAGGCCGGGCTGCTGGAGGATGGTTACAGCGTTACCACCGAGCAAGCATGGAATGAAAGCCTGCATGAAACCATCGTCGATGTGCAGCAGGCCGAAGGCTGCGGGCTGGTGGTCAAGCAGCATTTTCCTGATTCATCGCTGAAAAAAGCCTTGCTGACCCCGGCCGACTGGAAACTGCTGCGCTATTGCCCGACGCCGGTATTGCTGGTCAAGACGTCCAGGCCTTGGACGGGCGGCGTGATTCTGGCCGCGATCGACGTGGGTAATACCGATGGCGAGCACCGCACGCTGCACGCCACCATCGTCGACCACGGTTACGACATCGCCAGCCTGGCCAAGGCGCAGCTGCACGTGATCAGTGCGCATCCTTCACCGATGCTGTCGGCAACCGATCCGACCCTGCAACTCAGTGAAACCATCGCGGCGCGCTATCGCGAGGAGTGCAAGGCGTTTCAGGCGGAATTCGACATTGATGATGATCACCTGCACATCGCCGAAGGGCCGGCGGACGTGTTG
>JALYPE010000214.1 GCA_030856525.1 Pseudomonadota bacterium
GGCTGCGCCCAACGGCGCTGACGATGCCTTGAGTCACGGTATGGTCGAAACCAAACGGCGAGCCAATCGCTACGACCCACTGCCCGGCCTTCAGGTCCTGGGACTTGCCGAGCTTGAGCACCGGCAAGTCTTTGCCTTCGATTTTCAGCAGTGCCACGTCGGAACGCGGGTCAGTGCCAACCAGCTTGGCTTTCAATTCGCTGCGGTCGGCCAGACGTACGAGAATTTCGTCGGCATCGGCGATCACATGGTTATTGGTCAGGATGTAGCCGTCTGGCGAAATGATGAAACCCGATCCCAGGGATTGAGCTTCGCGCTGACGATCCCCACGAGGTGAGCGGGATTGCGGCGGCATGCCTCGCTCGAAGAACTCGCGCAACATCGGCGGCAAGCCTTCAAGATCGGGCATTTGCTGATTGACCTTGCGGTCTGGAAGTTTCTGCGTGGTACTGATGTTGACTACTGCAGGCGAGGCCTGTTCGACCAGTTGGGTGAAGTCAGGCAGTTCGACCGCTTGAACAGCGACCGCCTGACCGAGCACCAGCACGGTGGCAAATATGGAGAGGTAAGACTTCAAGCGTGGTATCGACATACGGCTCCCGTTACGACGAGCATGGTTAAGCGATATGGAGCAAAGGAACACCGGAACGATACGCCGGTATTTTTGTTCCGGGAACAAAAAACAAGGCCAGAGCCGAGAGGCTCTGACCTATAAGAAAATTGGGCGGGATTTGCAAACTGAAATGCTGACCAAACATTTCGATCTCGACTCACTGCGTGGTGGTGGCAGCATCTTCGCGCATGGATAAAGCAATACGCTCAGCAGTGCCGACCGGTATCTCACCGACGACAGTCACCATCATTTCGCCTTGCGGTGTGGTGAGACGTCGGGATACCGCAACCGTTGGCCCCAGCTGAGTACGGGTATCGGTAACGGTGGCACCATTCAACGGTTCGAGAAACACCGAAAAACGGGCCAAGCCATCGTCGTACATCAAACTGCTGACCTGTGTTTTGGTTGCCGCGTCCTTGTGGGCAGTGCTGTTGATCAGTTCAAAGCCAGGCGGCAACCAATCCGAACGCCACGCCTGCGCAACTTTCTCTGCGGACGCCTTGCTGCTATTGATGGCAACAGGTTTGCAATCGGGTCCCGGACGTAAATCAGTCTCGGAAGGAACTCCGGTTGTCTCCAATCGGGTGAACTGGAACCGCTCCAGCAGTTGCGCTTTGTCATTCAGCAGTAACGACTTGAGGGGTAGACCGGTTTCTTTATCCAGGTGCAACTCAAATCCATAACGATGCTGATCACGAGGCGTCAATGCAACGATGACTGCCGGGCGACCGGCCACGCGCGATTTACCAATAACGGCAAGATCGTACCAGTTTTTGAGTTTTTTTGGATCGAGTGCACGGGCTGCAGCGCTGGGAGAATCACCGAGACCAGAGATCAGGGTTCCACTGACACATTTAGTCAGCCCATCAGCGCGTACGACCTCTTGCGCAGACCCATCGAGCTGGAGCAATCGCTCGCTAACCTTGCCATCTTGAACACGATGCCAGATGTTATGAGTCGAGAAACTGCCACTGCGCTCGTAAACGAAGGTGCCTTGAAAGCTTTGCTCTTGCTCAGCGTGACCAAGACGAGTCAACCAGTCCTGAGCTTCGTCGGCGTGGGCTGGGACAACGAACCAGCCACCGAGCAGAAGCGTAAGTAGAGGTATGGCGCGCATGATCCTCCTTAGCGGTTTTCCAGGCTTGCCGCACGAGCGTAAGGCAGAGCGCTCTCGGTGCCTTTCAGCGCAGCTTGTTGCGCATGCTGACGCAGGTAGCTTGGCAGACGCTGATCATGCCAGCCTGGCTGACCCTGCAACACGCCGTTCACCATAGGGCCCGGGGCTTCTGAACCCTCGCTGTAGCCGGCCAATACTGCCGGCCCTTTGACCTGCGGAGTTGCCAGACCTGGTTGAGTGGAATGCTGAGCCAGCTCAGCACCGGCAATCTCATCCTGGTTGTAAAGACGAACACCAGCCAATACAGCAACGGTAACCGAAGCAGCAACCGCCAGACGACCCAGGCTGCGCCATGGACCACGGGTGACTTTTGCCGGTACGGCCTCGTCGGCAAGCGCAGCAGAAACTGCCGCTGCAATGTCCAGACGTGGAAGCAGCAAGTCCTTGTGCATGACTGCCCGAGCGATTTGATAACGAGCCCACGTTTCACGGGTTTCAACATCGTCAAAGGCATTAAGCACTCGACGCAGTTCCAGTTCGTCCGCTTCATTATCCATCACTGCGGACAGCGATTCCTGCAGGGCTTCACGACTCATGGCGTTCCTCTCTTGGCTAGCGCCGCTGTCTCAGTTTTCCTGCAACAACGGCTGCAGGGCTTTGTCGATGGCCTCCCGAGCGCGGAAAATCCGGGAGCGCACGGTACCCACCGGACACTGCATGACGCTGGCAATGTCCTCGTAACTCAGACCATCGAATTCACGTAAAGTTAAAGCCGTACGCAAATCTTCTGGCAGTTGCTGGATGGTTCGATGGACAGTTCCTTCGATCTCATCCCGCAGCAATGCACGTTCTGGTGACTCGAGATCCTTGAGGCCATGATCGCCATCATAGAACTCGGCATCTTCGGAACTTACATCACTATCCGGCGGCCGGCGGCCGCGTGAAACCAGATAGTTTTTCGCCGTGTTAATGGCGATGCGGTAAAGCCACGTATAAAACGCACTGTCTCCGCGAAAATTTCCTAGCGCGCGGTACGCCTTGATAAAGGCTTCCTGCGCCACATCCTGAGCTTCATGGGTGTCGTGCACAAAACGCACGATCAACCCGAGAATTTTGTGCTGGTATTTCAGCACTAGCAGATCGAAAGCTCGCTTGTCGCCGCGCTGAACGCGTTCGACCAGTTGCTGATCCTCTTCCTGGGTTAGCATGAACTCTCCTCGATAAGCTCGGAGGAAGCTTGCATAACTAAACGACCAGACTTGCAAACATAGACTCGGGCTTTTCGCAAAAGTTCTCCCCCTTCCAAGCAAGTTTCCTGCGGGCTCTGATTTGGCACGCACGAAAAGCGCAGCACGAAATAATCCGGCTGCGCGAATAATCTTTTGATCGGACCGGCGGCGAGGACCGAATCAACCCCGCACGTAAATCCGATGCTGTCCCTTGATTCAGGCAACGGTCTATTGATCTTGGCCTTTCGGCAAAAGTTCCAATTATTTCCAGCCGTGTCCGCGCTACATTGTGCAACCTTGAACGGAAAACCAGTGTTAAATCCACGATACAGTCGCCGTGTCGCCGAACCGGCTGAAAAACCATCCGACGAAGTGTCGACCATTTTCAGTTCACCGTAGTTTCAAATTGCCATATGTGCCCGGCTATTGTGCCGCTCCCCCCCTCTATATACTAGTGGGCTGTGTGGTTGCGTTGCCTCGCCGTTACAGTAGTCGTGCGCCAACCCAGATTCGGGTCGCTTTGAGCGGAATTTCGAGATGAGCCAACAGTTCCAACACGATGTCCTGGTAATAGGCAGCGGCGCTGCCGGCTTGAGCCTTGCCCTGACCTTGCCCGGTCATTTGCGTATTGCGGTATTGAGCAAGGGCGATCTCGCCAACGGCTCGACGTTCTGGGCGCAGGGCGGGGTTGCCGCCGTTCTCGATGATACCGACACCGTGGAATCCCACGTCGATGACACCCTGAACGCCGGCGGCGGCTTGTGCCACGAAGATGCCGTGCGTTTCACGGTCGAGCACAGTAAAGAAGCGATTCAATGGCTCATCGACCAAGGTGTGCCCTTTACTCGCGACGAACAATCCGGCACCGAAGACGGTGGCTTCGAGTTTCACCTGACCCGTGAAGGCGGTCACAGTCATCGGCGCATCATCCACGCAGCCGACGCTACGGGCGCGGCAATCTTCAAAACCCTACTCGACAAGGCAAGACAGCGCCCGAACATAGAACTGCTGGAACAACGAGTCGCCGTCGACCTGATCACCGAAAAACGATTGGGCATGCAAGGCGACCGATGCCTCGGCGCCTACGTTCTTAATCGCGGGACTGGCGAGGTGGACACCTACGGCGCCCGATTCGTCATTCTTGCGTCGGGCGGCGCCGCAAAGGTTTATCTCTATACCAGCAACCCCGATGGCGCGTGCGGTGATGGCATCGCCATGGCCTGGCGTTCGGGCTGCCGAGTGGCGAATCTGGAATTCAACCAGTTTCACCCCACCTGCCTGTACCACCCACAGGCGAAAAGTTTCCTGATCACCGAAGCGTTGCGCGGCGAAGGCGCACATTTGAAGCTGCCCAGTGGCGAACGCTTCATGCCGCGTTTCGACCCGCGCGCCGAGTTGGCGCCCCGCGATATCGTCGCCCGGGCGATCGACCATGAAATGAAGCGACTGGGTATCGACTGTGTCTATCTGGACATCAGCCACAAGCCCGAAGAATTCATCAAGACGCACTTCCCGACGGTGTACGAGCGCTGCCTGGAGTTTTCCATCGACATCACTAAACAACCGATTCCGGTCGTTCCTGCAGCGCATTACACCTGCGGCGGGGTGATGGTGAATCAACAGGGGCGCACCGATGTGCCTGGCCTCTATGCCATCGGCGAAACCAGCTTTACCGGTTTGCACGGTGCCAACCGCATGGCCAGCAACTCGCTCCTGGAATGTTTCGTCTATGCACGCTCCGCAGCCGCGGACATTCTAGAGCAATTGCCCCAGATCTCGACGCCCGTCACCCTGCCCGTCTGGGATGCCAGCCAGGTTACCGATTCGGACGAAGACGTGATCATTGCGCACAACTGGGATGAATTGCGGCGTTTCATGTGGGACTACGTGGGTATCGTGCGCACCAACAAGCGTTTGCAACGGGCACAACATCGTGTGCGCCTGTTGCTGGATGAGATAGACGAGTTCTACAGCAACTATAAAGTCAGCCGTGATTTGATCGAGCTGCGCAACCTGGCTCAGGTCGCAGAACTGATGATTCTGTCAGCGATGGAACGCAAGGAAAGCCGGGGATTGCATTACACCCTCGATTATCCGGAGATGCTGCCAGAGGCGCTCGACACTATTCTGGTGCCGCCCACCTACGCCGACTGAACGTGAGCCGAACTCGCAGGCGACGGTGCAAATCTGCCGCCTGCGAATCGCGCGGCACGCAAATCGACCGGGTCCGTCGCTCGCCTTGCAGTCGGAAACGCAGCACCACCATCAGTGGCAGCGCCAGACTGTCTGGCCTCAGCTGTACAGGCCGCCAGCCGCACGCCTTATTCCATAACTGCCAGCCATCGGCATCGCGTCGCAGCCCCATGAATGCCTTGGGATGTGTCAGCCGAATCTGCCGTGGCAGGGTCCACGCGCCATGCGCCAGGCAGATGAAAATGCCGAGCACACTTGCCCAGACGGGAATAGAAAGAAGAAACAGCGAACCCAGCGCGAACAGCTGGGCCAACAGATACACCGCCAGCAACTGCCGCGAGGCATGCCAGCGGCATTCGAACGTATTACTTGGGCTGGACACGGTCCAGGATCATCCGGACCATGCGCTGAAGCTCCGGATCGTCCGATTCGGCACGTTCCATGAACCAGCCGAACATGTCCTGATCTTCGCATTCGAGCAGGCGGACATAGCAGTCGCGATCAACCTGATTGAGGTGCGGATAGACCTCTTTGACAAACGGCACCAGCAATACGTCAAGCTCAAGCATGCCGCGGCGGCTGTGCCAGTAGAGGCGATTCAGTTCAACATCTTCGACCATGGAGCGCTCCTCAAATAGGCGGCAAGTATACAGTCCCGGACGCCCCCGAACAGTCGGCTTTGGTCGGGCATCACCTGCCTTTGGAAACTACCCATTTCATGGGCACACCCTTATGATGTGCCCCAGACTCTTTACCCTGCGATGACCCATGGCCGACTCTGCTGTTTTCTGCATCCTGTCTCACGAAGGCGTACTCGCGGTCCGCGGGGCCGATGCCGGGAAATTCCTGCAAGGGCAGTTGACCTGCAACCTCGATTATCTGAATGAATATCGGGCCAGCCTCGGCGCGCGCTGTACACAAAAAGGCCGGATGCAATCGAGTTTCCGCATCCTGTTGCAGGGTGACGGCGTGCTGATGGCCATGGCCACCGGGTTGCTGGAGCCGCAACTGGCGGACCTGAAAAAATACGCCGTGTTCTCCAAATCGAAGCTCACCGATGAAAGCGCTGCGTGGGTGCGCTTCGGCATCGTTCAAGGCGACACCGTGCTGGCAGATCTGGGTCTCGCGCTGCCGGCAGACACTGACAGCGTTGTGCGCCATGACGACCTGATTGCCGTGCGCGTCTCGCCGGACCGTGCGGAACTCTGGGTGCCTGCTGAGCACGCTGACGCGGTCAAAGGCAAGCTCTCCGCCGTACTGGCACCGGGCGATCTGAATCAATGGCTATTGGGTCAGATCCGCGCAGGGATCGGCCAGGTGATGCCGGCGACTCGCGAACTGTTCATCCCGCAGATGCTTAACCTGCAAGCCGTCGGTGGAGTGAGCTTTAAAAAGGGTTGCTATACCGGCCAGGAAATCGTCGCGCGGATGCAATACCTGGGCAAACTGAAGCGTCGCTTGTATCGGCTGAGCCTGCCCGCTGGCGAATTGCCGGAGCCGGGCACACCGCTGTTTTCGCCTTCGCACGGCAGCTCGATCGGCGAAGTGGTGATTGCCGCGCACGCGGAGCGTAATATTGAACTCCTGGCTGTACTGCAAGCCGAAGCAGCTGAAGGTGGCGATATCCACCTTGGCGTGCTCGAAGGGCCCGCTTTGCAGTTGCTCGACCTGCCTTACGACCTGGATCGCGATCGCGAAATCCAGCGTTGATGCAGCCACTTGCCGCAATCCTAGAGAAACGAAATGAGCGAGCTGGCGGATAAGGTCCAACAGGATTTGGTGACGGCCATCAGTAATGATGACCTGGTGCTGCCAACGTTACCGGAAGTTGCCCTGCAGATTCGCAAGGCAGCGGAGGATCCGGAAATCAGCGTCAGTGCCCTGAGCAAAGTGATCGGACGGGATACGGCGCTGTCGGCGCGCCTGATCAAAATCGTCAACAGCCCACTGCTGCGCGCCACGCAAGAAGTCACGGACCTGCACACCGCCATCACGCGGCTGGGGGTCAATTACAGCAGCAACCTGGCGATCGGTCTGGTGATGGAACAAATATTCCACGCGCGTTCCGAGGTGGTGGAACAGAAAATGCGCGACGTCTGGCGCAAGAGCCTGGAAATTGCCGGGGTAAGCTACGCCTTGTGCCGCCGCTACACTGACCTTAAGCCCGACCAGGCCGCCCTCGGTGGTTTAGTGCATCAGATCGGCGTACTGCCGATTCTGACCTACGCCGAAGATCATAATGAACTACTGGCGGATCCGGTCAGCTTGAACCATGTGATCGACAAGATTCATCCGGTGATTGGTGACAAGCTGCTGCGGGTCTGGGATTTTCCGGAAAAGCTGGTGAAGGTTCCGGGACTGTACCTGGACTTCGATCGCGATTCCGAGCGGGTCGATTACGTTGACCTGGTGCAGGTCGCGAGCTTGTTTTGCCACAAATATACCGATCATCCCCTCGCGCGGATCGATGCGTCGAACGTACCGGCGTTCAAAAAGCTGAAGATTGATCCGGAGCACGAAGCGATGCACAGAGACCTGGAAG
>JALYPE010000664.1 GCA_030856525.1 Pseudomonadota bacterium
AAGTGCCGCCCGTGCCACTGACCGCAGTCATGTCTAACGATGTCTGGCAATTGGTGTACGACCGCCTCGCCGCCCTCGCCCGCGAACACCGCACCACGCTGATTTTCGTCAACACGCGGCGCCTGGCCGAACGCCTCAGCCGTCACCTCAGCGATCGACTCGGCAAGGAAGCCGTCGCCGCGCACCATGGCAGTCTGGCCAGGGAATTTCGTCTGGACGCTGAACAACGGCTCAAGCGCGGTGAGCTGCAAGTGCTGATCGCCACCGCCTCGCTGGAACTGGGTATCGATATTGGCGACGTCGACCTGGTCTGCCAGATTTCCTCCCCGCGCTCGATTGCCGCGTTTCTGCAGCGGGTCGGCCGCTCCGGCCACCATGTCGGCGGCACGCCCAAAGGGCGACTGTTTGCCACCACCCGCGACGATTTGATCGAATGCACCGCCCTGCTCGACTGCGTGCGTCGCGGTGAACTCGACACCCTGCAAATTCCCAAGGCACCGCTGGACGTGCTTGCGCAACAGATCATCGCCGAAGTCAGCTGCCAGGAATGGCACGAGCAGGCCTTGCTGGAGATGTTCCGCAAAGCCTCGCCTTACGCGGAACTGGACGACAAGCATTATCAGGCGCTGCTGCACATGCTCGCCGAGGGCTACAACGGTCGTCAGGGCATCCGTAGCGCGTTCCTTCATCGCGACGCCGTCACCCGCACCTTGCGCGGTCGTCGGGGCAGCAAGCTGACAGCCGTGACCAGCGGCGGCACGATCCCGGACAACGCCGACTACAGCGTCCTGCTTGAACCACAAGGCCTCAGCATCGGCAGCGTCAACGAAGACTTTGCGGTGGAAAGCATCGCCGGGGATATTTTCCAGCTGGGCAATACCTCCTATCGAATCCTGCGCGTGGAATCCGGCAAGGTCCGGGTCGAAGACGCGCACGGGCAACCGCCGACCATTCCGTTCTGGCTGGGTGAAGCGCCCGGGCGCAGTGCCGAACTGTCGTCCGCTGTGGCCCGCTTGCAAGCGCAACTCGATGACTTGCTCAGCGCCACGCCCGGCGACCTGCAACCGGCGCTCGACTGGCTGACCGACACCCTCGGACTCAACCTCGCCAGCGCCGAACAACTGGTGGATTACCTCGCCCGTGCGCGGCTGACCCTCGGTGCTTTGCCATCGCAGGACACGCTGTTGATGGAACGGTTTTTCGACGAGTCCGGCGGCACTCAACTGGTCATTCACACGCCGTTCGGCAGCCGCATCAACCGCGCTTGGGGCCTGGCGCTGCGCAAGCGTTTCTGTCGCACCTTCAATTTCGAGTTGCAGGCGGCGGCCAGTGAAGACGCGATCATCCTGTCGCTGTCCACCAGTCACAGCTTTGATCTCGATGAAGTCTGGCGTTATCTGCCGAGCAACAGCGCCGAGCACATGCTGATTCAGGCGGTGCTCGATGCGCCGCTATTCGGTGTGCGCTGGCGCTGGAATGCCGGGGTGGCGCTGGCGCTGCCGCGTTACACCGGCGGGCGCAAAGTGGCGCCGCAGATCCAGCGAATGAAAAGCGACGACTTGATCGCCAGTGTGTTTCCCGACCAGATCGCCTGTGTGGAGAACCTCGCCGGCGAACGCGAGATTCCGCAGCATCCGCTGGTGGAACAGACCCTCGACGATTGCCTCCACGAAGCCATGGACTGCGAAGGCTGGCTGACGTTGTTGCGGCGCATGGAAAGCGGTGAGGTTCGCCTGATCAGCCGCGACCTGCCGGCGCCCTCGCCGCTCGCGGCAGAAATTCTCAGCGCGCGGCCGTACACCTTTCTCGATGACGCGCCACTGGAAGAGCGCCGCACGCAAGCCGTGCTCAACCGGCGCTGGACCGATCCACAATCCACCGACGACCTCGGCGCGCTGGATGCC
Source organism: Pseudomonadota bacterium (assembly GCA_030856525.1). Taxonomy (GTDB): domain Bacteria; phylum Pseudomonadota; class Gammaproteobacteria; order Pseudomonadales; family Pseudomonadaceae; genus Aquipseudomonas. Next base: position 1,905 of record JALYPE010000664.1, read on the forward strand.
GAGGCGATTCAGGCCGTGCGCGAAGAAGCCTGGCCGACGCCGACCCGCGTGGATGAAATGCATGAGGCGCTGATGAGCCTGGCGTGCATCACCGACGTCGAAGCCACGGCAAATCCGGAGTGGCCGCAATGGCTGAACGCGCTGGCAGACAGCGGTCGCGCCTGCCGTTTGCAAATCAATGCCGAGCACTCATTGTGGGTCGCGCTGGAGCGGCTGACGTGTCTGCGGGCAATTTATCCACAGGCCGATTTATTGCCGCCGCTGGAAGCGCTGGCGGGCTTCGATGAAATCTGGGAGTCGGACGACGCCGTGCTGGAAGTGATTCGCGCGCGGCTCAGCGCGTTCGGTCCGTTGCCGCTGAGTGCGATCGCGCAGCCGCTGGATTTGCCGGCCGCACAGGTCATCCAGGCGCTGGCCCGCCTCGAAAGCGAAGGTTATGTGCTGCGCGGCCAATTCAGCCCGGATGCCGGCGAAGAGGAATGGTGCGAACGGCATCTGCTCGCGCGGATTCACCGATATACCGTGAAAAGTCTGCGGCGTGAAATCGAGCCCGTGGCATTGCAGGATTTCATGCGCTTTCTGTTCGACTGGCAACATGTGTCAGCTGCGAATCAGGGTCAGGGCGCGGCAGTATTGCCGGCCATTGTCGCGCAGTTCGAGGGCTTCCCCGCCGCCGCTTCGGCGTGGGACAGCGACATTCTGCCGGCGCGAATCAAAGGCTATTCGTCGACCTGGCTGGATGATCTGTGCCGCAGCGGCAAACTGGTCTGGACCCGATTGCCCGCGCGCAACAAGGCTGCTGGCACCGCGCTTCGCAGCACGCCGATTCTACTGTTGCCGCGCAATCAGGTCGGGTTGTGGAGCAGCTTGACCGAGCAGACGCCGGTCGGCGAACTGTCGGCGAAAACCCGGAAGGTGTACGAAGCGCTCAGCCAGCATGGCGCGCTGTTTTTCGATGAGCTGGTGCATGAAGCGCATCTGCTGCGTGCCGAACTGGAGATCGCGCTGCAGGAACTGGTGGGCGCCGGGCTGGTGAACGCTGACAGCTTCGCCGGGCTTCGCGCATTGATCACACCCGCCAGTAAACGTCAGGCTCGCGGCAGTCGGCGCGGCCGTGGTGCTTTTATCGGCGGCATGGACGATGCAGGACGTTGGGCCCTGTTGCGACGCGGACCGGCGGCGCCGATTGTGGACAACAAGCGACCGGCGCCAACACCCGGCGAGACCCTCGAACACATCGCCATGACCTTGCTCCGGCGATACGGCGTGGTGTTTTGGCGCCTGCTGGACCGCGAGGCGGAATGGCTGCCGAGCTGGCGCGAATTGCTGCGCACGTTTCATCGTCAAGAAGCGCGCGGCGAGATTCGGGGCGGGCGCTTTGTCAGTGGCCTGGCGGGCGAGCAGTTTGCGCTGCCGGAGGCGATTCCGTTGCTGCGCGAAGTGCGCCGCCGAGCGCATGACGGGAGTTTGATTGCGGTGTGCGGCGTTGATCCGCTGAATCTGGCCGGCACGCTGCTGCCCGGCATGAAGGTGCCGGCGCTGGCGAGCAACCGGCTGGTGTATCGCGATGGTTTGCCGGTGGCGGCGGTGATAGCGGGCAAGCCGGTGATCTGGCTGGAAGTCGACCACGCGCTGGCAGGCGAACTGCACCGAAAACTGACCGGGCATTGATTTCGCCCGGTCGGACCTCATCGCGAGCAGGCTCACTCCCACAGGGGATGTGCGGTGTACACAAATCCATTGTGGGAGCGGGCTTGCTCCGGGCGTCGTTCCGACGAAGGGGCCATTAGGTTCCCATCACATCACTGCGCCTTAGGCTGATCCGGCAACATCACCGGTGAATTTTCGGCCACCGGGGCTTCATCATCAGCCATTGCATGCTTCGGCATCAAAACCTGCTGTGGATAAGTCTGCGCGAAATGCACCCATGGACTGTTATCCACAAGCTTTTTCAAACGCTGGTTGAACGCCCGGCTGACCGCATATTGCCCACCCGACACCGTCCGGAACTGCGCCGTCAGCACCACGCCGTTGAGGTCCATCTTGTCGACGCCGAACACGTCCAGCGGGCCTTGCAGGTTGTACTTGAGGAACGCGTCTTCGCGGATCGAATCCCCTGCTTCGCGAATCAGCTCAATGGCCTTGTCGACATCGGTGTCGTACGTGAACTGTACCGAGAAGAACGCATAAGCAAACTGCCGCGACTGGTTCGTGACCGCCTTGATCTGCCCGAACGGCACCGAGTGGACAAAGCCCTTGCCGTCGCGCAGGCGCAAGGTGCGAATGGTCAGCCCTTCGACCGTGCCGGCGTGGCCGGAATCGAGCACCACCCAATCGCCCACCGATAACGTGTCCTCGATGATGATGAACAGCCCGGTAATCACATCCTGCACCAGTTGCTGCGAACCGAAACCGATGGCCAGACCGACCACCCCGGCACCCGCCAGCAAAGGCGCGACATTGATCCCCAGATTCGCCATGGTGGTGATCGCGCAGATCACCACCAGAATGATTTTGATGGCGTTGCGCAGCAGCGGCAGGATGGTTTTGATGCGCGTGCTTGGCTGCGCCGAGCGCTTGTTGACCGGTGGTTTCAGCGCTTCCTGAATAGCCGTATCGAGCACCACCCAAAACAGCCAGGTCACCAGGAATATCAGGCCAATGCTGCTTAATGATTCACTGATCGCCCGGCCGACCGAGTTGCGTGCGGCAAATTCGAACAGCGAAACACCCCAGATCCGCCCGAGAATTTCGATGAACGCGACGGCCATGACGATCCGCAACAGCGCATGCAACAAACTCATAAAGCGTTGCTTGTAGGCGCTAGTGCGTTGAACGCCCTCGGTCTTGCGGGCCTTGAACAAATGTTGGAATACCGTACTGAGGAACACCGTGGCAATCAGCAGAATGGTGGTGAACAACGCGCAACGCAGGGCTTTTTGATTGTCTTCGCCGACGCCGATCAGGTTGATCGCCGAGACCATCACCATCAGCAGAATCGGCCAGTACCACAGCCCGGAGAAGATTCGCAGCGATTCCTGCATTGATGGCTGCTTGAGGCGCGTCGCCAACGGTCGATTGCGGATCAAATGCGCTACCGGGCGTCGCAGGCGAATGACCAGCAAACCGAAAATGATTGAAGCGAACAGGCCGGTAAACACCGCGACGCTGCTGGTGATATTGCCACCCAATTGCCGGGCGATTTGCGGGCTGGTCAACGCATCGCTGAGGGCGGCGAGAAAACCGATCAGGAACAACGGACGCGGGCAATAACTCCGGATGATCTGTACTGCCCGGCGTTTGTGCCCGGTGTTGAACATGACGATCACGCAGAGCAGCATCGACGTGGAAAAAATACCGCTGCTGGTGGCGTAGGCAAAACACAGCGCCAGCGCGCGCCCCACCGAGGCCTGCAGAAAATGGCTGACGTAAAGCGTCAGCGGCAGGCAGATCAGCGCCGGTAACGTGTACGGCAGCACGTAATGCAGCAGATCCTGGCAGCGTTGCCGGGTTCGCAACCAACGCCCTTGGTTCAGGCGGTTGGCCAAGAGGCCGCCGAGTACGGTGAGCAAGGCAAATGCGCCCAGCCAGACACCGGATAACAGCAGGAAATCGCCAACCACACTCAATGGCGATCGCGATGAGGGCCGGTTAACCAGTTTGTCGACTTCATCGGCCGCTCGATCCGCGCGCAGACGCCAGGCGTCGACCAGGTCTTCATTGAGGTCGAGCTTGTCCTGAACATCGTCGATGCTGGTGCTGATCGCCCCGAGCAGGCCACCCTGCACCAGAGGCTCGGGTTTTTCCGCCTCCTCCGTCGCGGCGGGAACGCCCGGCAGCGAGACAGCCCACAATGAATTGCTGCCGAACAGCAGCAACGCCCCCAGTAATATCGCGGTGTTGAATTTGAGCAAAACGCGGAGCTCCTGCGCAAAGGTGTAAGGAACTGATCGAAAAATGCCCGGCAAGTTCGGCAATGTCCCGGCAATCGACCGACGGCGAGCCCTGTGGGAGCAAGAATGTTCGCGATATCCCTGCGGTTGCAAATCCCTGTGGGAGCAAAGCCTGTTCGCCAATATCGCTGCAATAGCAATCCCTGTGGGAGCAAAGCTTGCTCGCGAAGACGGCGGCACATTCACTGACCCTCTATCAGGCCTACTACCTTCGCACACCACCATTACCATCCGTAGCGCGACCGAAACTTTCACCCCTTTCGCGCAGTCAGCAAAAGACAGAGGCAACCGAGGACCATTAGACGGGAGGCGACATGGCGGCGATACACATTGGTATTTCAGGCTGGCGCTACACACCCTGGCGGGGTGATTTCTACCCAAAGGGGCTGACCCAGAAGCGCGAATTGCAATTTGCGTCACGGGCCGTCAACAGCATCGAGATCAATGGATCGTTTTACGCTCTGCAACGCGCTGAACGTTACGCCCAATGGTACGATGAAACGCCGGAAGACTTCGTGTTCAGCGTCAAGGCTCCGCGTTTTATCACCCATGTAAAACGTCTTCGTGATGTGCACCTGCCCATGGCAAATTTCTTTGCTTCCGGTGTGCTGGAACTCAAAGAGAAACTCGGCCCAATCCTTTGGCAGTTTCCGCCCAACTTCAAATTTGACGCCGAATTGTTCGAAAGCTTCCTCAAACAACTGCCGCACACCACCGAACAGGCCGCCGCCCTCGCCCGCCAACACGATTCGCACCTGCACGGTCATGCCAGCATGAAAGCCTACAAGAAAAAACCGCTGCGCCACGCCGTGGAAATCCGTCATGAAAGCTTCGTCGATCCGGCTTTCGTGCGCTTGCTCAAGCGCTACAACACCGCCCTGGTCATCGCCGATACCGGCGGCAAATGGCCCTACCGTGAAGACGTCACCAGTGATTTTGTCTACTTGCGTCTGCACGGAGCTGAAGAGCTTTACGCCAGTGGTTACACCGCCCAAGCGCTGAAACGCTGGGGCGACCGGATCGATGCCTGGTCCAACGGTGGGCAACCGGGTGACGCGCAATTGATCGCGCCTCGCCTGAAGCCCAAAGCACGCAAGTCCCGCGAAGTGTTCTGCTATTTCGACAACGACATCAAGGTCCGCGCGCCATACGACGCCCGCAGTTTGCTGCAGCGTTTTCATCTCGACGAAAGTCTCGCCACTGCACCGGGCGAACCTGCTGCCGAAGGAGTGCTGCAATGAGCATTACCGAGCAGTTCAGTGCCACCGATGATCAGCCGGAAACCGAAGTTTCGATTCGCAGCTTCACGATCCTGACGGTCAATACTCACAAGGGATTCACTGCGCTGAACCGGCGCTTCATCCTCCCGGAATTGCGCGAAGCCGTACGCAGCGTGTCGGCGGACGTGGTGTTCTTGCAGGAAGTGCACGGCACTCACGAACAGCATCCGCAGCGCTACGACAATTGGCCGGCGATGCCGCAGTACGAATTTCTCGCCGACACCCTGTGGCCGCAATTCGCTTATGGGCGCAATGCGGTGTATCCGGATGGCGATCATGGCAATGCGTTGCTGTCGAAATTCCAGATCATTCGCCACGACAACCTCGACGTATCGGTGAGTGGCCATGAGAACCGCGGCATCTTGCATTGCGTGCTGCGTCTTCCCGGCGATGGTCGGGAAGTCCACGCCATTTGCGTACACCTGGGGCTGCACGAAAGTCATCGCAATGATCAACTGAAATTGCTCGGCCAGCGCCTGGCGGAACTGCCGAGCGATGCGCCGGTGATTGTCGCCGGTGACTTCAATGACTGGCGCCAGCGCACCGATGCCCTGCTCAAGCCCTGCGGCATGCGCGAAGTATTTACCGAGCACCACGGCAAACCGGCACGCACCTTCCCGGCACGCTTGCCGCTGTTACGCCTGGATCGTATCTATGTGCGCAACCTCAAGGCCTGTCGCCCGAAAGTTCTCGCCGCGCGACCCTGGTCACACCTATCCGACCACGCACCGTTATCGGTGGAGATTGAGCTATGAGCAGCGCACCGATGGACAAAGCCACCGTTGAGCACATGTCCACCACGCCTGAGGTTCGCGAGCCCGGTGTCGTCGATGTCGAATACGGCTGGCAGGGCAACAATCGCGTGGAATTGCTGGAAAACGGCGAAGCCTATTTCCCGCGCGTCTTCGAAGCCATGCGCCAGGCCCAGAGCGAAATCCTTCTGGAAACCTTTATCGTCTTCGAAGACAAAGTCGGTAATGAGTTGCAGGAAGTCCTGATCGACGCCGCCAAGCGCGGCGTGCGTGTCACCGCCAGCCTTGACGGTTTTGGCTGTGGCGAGCTGACCACGTCCTACCTCACTGCATTGAGC
>JALYPE010000217.1 GCA_030856525.1 Pseudomonadota bacterium
CGCAACAAAATCATGTTCGAACACCGCAAGCTGACTTCTGCGCAGGGCTTGGCCATCGCGCAAAAAAAAAAAGACGGGAAAAGCATACAGCGAAATTCTCAGCGAAAAATCTCAAACCCAGTTCAACAAAAATTACGAACAACTTTCAAAGGCTCAACAGAAAGAAGTTCTGTACAGAGCTCTGGAGCGGTCCGGCAGTGCCAATGCCAAGTTCACTTCTGGCACCAAAATCATGTCTGTTATGGGCAAGGTTGGCATCATCATGACAGCGGTGTTGGCCACTTACCAAATACTGAACGCAGACGACAAGACCAAAGAAACGGCTCGTCAAGCCACGATACTGGGCGGTGGCGCGGCGGGTGGGCTTCTGGCGGGCTTGGGCATATCCGCTCTTTGCGGTCCGGGAGCTCCCGCCTGCGCCATAGCTGTTGTTCTCATCGGTAGCATTGCCGGTGGCATTGCGGGCGGGGTCGCAGCTGATACGTTCGATGCAGAACTAGAGGAGCTGGCCCATTGGGACATATTCTGACGTCCGCGGAACGAGCGGGGATCCAGATCGCGCTGGCAGAAGCCTTTGTAGACAGCTCAGTCGACTACGCCTCTATCGCCGAAAGAATCCGGGACTATGACCCAAAAGTCGTTGAAGACATCTTGTATTCAGAGGTCGCGCCCGTATGTTTCAGCAACCTTGAAACGCCTGTCCCTCCTGTTTGGACAGGGTTTCAGGATGAATGGTTGTTGGATGAAATAGCCAAAGAACTTGAAGCTCGGGAAAACAGTTGGCTAATACGTAGCTTCGACCTGTTAAAAGTCGCGTGGCTACGCTACAGCTACCGTTACATTTGGAAGGAGCTCATGAAATTTCATCGTCTCCAGTAATTGAAGCTCTCCGTAAGATAATGATGCCCTGCCTGGGCAGTATGATCAGATCTACGCGGAGACCGTGTAATGAACATTGACCCTATCCGCAGCTAGGCAAACTTGACCGCGGCGCTCAACCGGATTGAGCAACTGTGGGGGGCAACGATCGGTTCGCCTGAGGGTGACGAGCTGGAAATTTGGCGCTGCTCATCGAAAAATACGAAGACGAGCATTTCCCGATGCCGCCATCCGATCCGAGTGAGGCGATCAAATTCCCAATGGAGCAGCAAGGGCTGACTCCTCGTTGAAAACGGTCGCAAAACGCTGCAATACAGATTCGTCGATCTCTGCTTCGCCCTACCCCACCGAGGCTTAGACTTTCAGCCCATCAACCCGTGGTATCGCGAAAGATTCAGTGGTTATAGTGTTGATTACGACAATCAGGTAGGTATAGTAACCACCGACGCACACCACATGGAGGTGATGTGAACAGTCGTTTTTTGATTAGCCAAATTGTTGCGGATGGGTGGTATCTGGTTCGAATCAGAGGCAGTCACCATCATTTCAAGCATCCGAACAAGCCGGGGCTGGTGACGGTTCCTCATCCGAAAAAGGATCTGCTCAAAAAAACGGCTTTGAGTATTTTGCAACAGGCGCTGCTTTGACGAAGTCGGACGCGGCGACTCAAGAGGACGATCACATGCTTTACCCGATTGCGATTTCAATGGGCGATGAGGATCACGCGTGGGGCGTGGAGGTGCCGGATATCCCGGGCTGTTTTTCGGCGGGTGAGGATCTCGATGATGCGATGGCGATGGCTCGGGAAGCCATTGAAGGCCATTTCGAAATCCTGGCAGAGGACGGTGCGCCGATCCCGCCTGCAAACAAAGTCACCCTGCATGCTAACAATCCGAAATACGCGGGCTGCACCTGGGCGCTGATCGATATTGACGTCACCAAATATCTCGGCAAGGCCCAGAAGCTGAACATCACCCTGCCTGGCTACCTGCTCAATCGTATTGATGAATACGTTCTGCATCATCCGGAAGAAAAGAGCCGCTCCGGGTTTCTGGCTTCGGCGGCGCTGAAGGTGTTGCAACAGAGCTGAAGGTTTTGCCACACATAGGACCGGCCACGATTGGCCGGTTTTTTTATGGGCGGGATTTGTCGGGCTGCTGATGTCTGCTGTTGAGTGCACATCACATTTGGGTGGGTGATTGCGCTCTCTCCGCAGCCCGAAGCGTGAAAAACCGTTGAATAGGCAACGTCCTACACTACTCTGGGAATTGTCCGTAGACTTGCGCATTGCTGTGTTTTTGTCTCGAAGCCTATAGTCCGTTCACGCCCAAATGGCGTATCGGGTTTGGCGACTCGATGACAACGACCCAGCGGCTTTCAAGTTTTTTCGAAGCTCGCTGACTGCACTTTGCTGCGCTTTTTTGGTGGCTGTGCGTGGGAGACCCTCGGGTCTGCCGGTTTTACCGTTGTCCGGTTCGCCAACCCGCGTACAGCTACCACCCTATTGTTTGGCGACGATCGAGTGGTAGGTCTTTCACCTACAAAACGGTAAGCACTCATGAACGAATATATGGCTTTAACCAGCAACGCCGACGACCTCCCCTCGCTCTACGTAAACACCACCCAACCGCTGCACTCATTGCTTAGCACCGCCCGTTACCGAATTGACGCGGTGACGCAGTTGCTCGAGAACCTCGCAATGCGCAGCGACATCAACACGGATTCGGTCATCCTCAGCGACTTTGCCATGCTGTGTTGCATACCGCTGCGCGATGGTTGCGATGTGCTGGATGTGGTGGCGCGTCGGATGGATGCAGAAAAGTAGATCGTCTATCAGGGCGCCTTTAGAAGGCGCCCTTCGCGTTAAAGGCGTACTCGAACGATGCTCGAAAATGGCGACCAGGTTTCTGTGGCCAATAACCATTGCGACACTGCCTGTAAGCGTTTTCCCGGAAAGCACTTAAATTGATATCAAATTTCACATCTCGTTAGCGTTTTAATCCCCAACAGCTGGATCAACTTTCGGCCCCGATATTTTGCTGCCTGAGCGTGAGGTCGTCAGAAATACTGCGTCTTCTGGTTCGACAGCTGCTACGCAACCGGACGCAGGCTGCGCCAGCTGCTACAAAAAGCGCGGCTGGGGCGGATGTCGGTGGGCGACTTGGAAACCTAGCGAGTCGCGACGATGAACAAACGCGGAAACGGCAGCAGCACCGAGCCATCTTCCAGCGTCGGATACGCCTGTTCGATTGCCGCCTGATACTGCTCCAGGTATTGAACTTGCTCAGCGTCATTCAGCGGTTGGAGGAACGGCCGCAAGCCGCTGCCCTTGAACCATTCAACCACTGCCGCCGCGCCACCGGCGAGCGGATGGTGGTAGGTGGTGCGCCAGACATCGACCCGTGCGCAGTGCGCAATCAGCATCGAGTAATAGGCGCTGGCGCTTTCCCGTTTCGTGCGCAGCCCGGCGGCGCCCGCGAGTTTCTCCGCCCACGGTCCATTGGCCGCGACTTCGCGCATCAAGCGGTGTGTCGGTTCATCGAGGTTATCGGGCATTTGCACCGCCAGGCTGCCACCGGGCGCCAGCTTGCTCACCAGCGACGGAAAGAGCCTGGCGTGATCGGGTACCCATTGCAGCACGGCGTTGGCGAAAATCACGTCGAACGGGCCGGCCTCGTCCCAGGTATCAATATCAGAGACGTCGAATCGCACCTGCGGCAAGCGTTTGCGGGCGGCCTCGATCATGTCGGTCGAACTGTCCAGCCCGCGCACCTGGGCACCGGCAAAACGCTCCACCAGCAACTCGGTCGAATTGCCCGGGCCGCAGCCGATGTCGATGGCCGAACGCACGTCCGTGGCGGGAATCGCCGCCAGCAAGTCACGGGCCGGGCGGGTGCGTTCATCTTCAAAAGCGACGTATTGCTGGGCGGACCAACTCATTGGGCTCTCCTGTCGAGGCATGGCAAGTGAGTCGCTCACCATACCTCAGCGAGCCGATTTCTACTTATCGGCTGCGTCCTTGTCCTGCATCTGCACCGAAGACTTGGTGCCGTCGGTGTTGTCCTTGGTTTCGTTCTCGGAATTGTCGAAGCAGCCTTGCAGTGCGAACAGGCAGCAGGAAAGGCAAAGCATACGGGCGAGGTTCATGGTGTTCTCCGAATTGATGGGCTTGAAGTAGTGACCCACGCACCGGCGGTAGGTTGCAGTTGATGCTCGCCTGTAGCCGCACCTGAAGATCGATGAACTGCTAGGAGTGAACAAGGAAGCGAAAAACGCCATGCTTGGCCTGGAGTTATTGGACCTCAAGCAACTTTAAGCCCTGCGCAAACACTACCGGGCGATGGGCGAAAGTGAAGTGTTCGAGCTTAGAGGCCTGTTGTCCACCAGCAAGCAAAAACCGAACTGGAAAAAATGCTGAATAAAAAACGGCGCGAGATAAAAACACGCGCCGTTTTTTTATCGGCTATCAACGACTGGCTTGCAGCGCCCGCGCCATCTGCAAGTGATTCTGCAACTTGGGCAGGGTTTCCTCAGCGAACGCTTTGATTTCAGGTACGTCAGTGCTCTTCGCAACCTGTTCAATTTGTTCGATCGCTTCCTGAGTCGTTTTCACCTGACTCGCGGCGTAAGCCTGATCGTAAGTCGTACCGTCTTTGACTTCCGGCATCAGCGCCTTGGCTTTGTCGACAACCTCTTCCCGGGGCGCTACGGGCAAGTCCAGTTGCTTGGCGATCTTCGCCAAGTGCTGGTTCGCGGTAGTTCGGTCGTTGATAACGACAATGGTGTAGTCCTTGACCTGTTGGGACTCGGATTTCTGATGTGCCACACGACTGGCTTCGATGTCGGCCATGCCTTTGGCCGAGGCATCATTGATAAATTCGGCGGGTGACTGGGCAAATGCACTGGTGGCGCACAGGCCCAACATCGAAGCGAAAACGGTAGTACGTAAACGGGTGGCCATCCGGCTCATGGTCGCGCCCTCCTCCTGAAAAAAAATCGAAGCGGGCAGAAGCCCGCATAGGTTGAGAATTTTGTTCAGGGCAAAGGTTCGAAAATCGGCAGTCGACACGACGAACGGTGAAGTTGCCGACACGCTTGCCAGTCTTGCCAAGGTGTTGGCTGATCGGCCCTATCTGATTCCCTATAGAGTTCGCCAAAACCGCTCGCAGGTGCTTAGAGTTTTTCACACTCGACGTCTGCCAGCCAATCTCTGGTAAGTGTCAACAAGCGACACCGAAATCACAGGGATTTCATCCCCTCCCCAATCCGCCCATTCAACCAGTTCAACGCCTGATCCCCGCCCCGCCGTTTATGCCACGCCAGCACAAAGCTGAACGATGGAATATCAAAGGGCGGTGGCACGACGATCAGCGACTGCTCGTCAATATCGCGCAAGCCGCGTGACGCGACCGTCAGGATCAGGTCGGTGCCGCTGATCAAGTCTGGCGCAACGCTCCAGTGCGGCAAGCTGATCGCGACGCGGCGGCGTTCGCGCAGTGCCGTTAGCGCACGCTCGATTTCCGGCGTGCCGCTGCCGCGCATTTCCAGCAGCACATGCGGGCGCGCCAGGTAAGACGGCAAGTCCAGAACTCCATCTGCGGGCAGGCTGTTGCGGTCGGCGAGGCAAGCGTAGTGCTCGTCGAACAGCGGGGTGCTGCGTACTTCGTTGGGCAGCTCCGGAAAGACCCCCGCTGCCAGATCGATATCCCCATTGAGAATCGCATCGAGCATGCCTTCACGGCTGGCATGGCTGATTTGCAAGTCGATACCCGGCGCCTCACGCCGCAACGTGCGGATCAATCCCGGCAGGACGATTGCCGCGCCGTAGTCCGACATCGCCAGGCGAAACGTGCGTTTGGCCGTGGCCGGATCGAACGCGTTGGGCGCCAGCAGCGATTGCACCTGCGCCAGCGCCTCAGACAGCGGCGCGATCAGCTCAAGGGCACGCGGTGTCGGCACAAGCCCGGCACCGGCGCGCACCAGCAGCGGATCGCCCAGCACGTCGCGCAGTCTCGCCAACGCATGGCTGACGGCGGGCTGACTCAGGTGCAGACGTTCGGCCGCCCGGGTGACGTGCTGCTCACTGAGCAAGGCCTCGAGGATCACCAATAAATTCAGGTCGATGCGTCGTAGATCATTCATCTGCTGCATGGTTTGCATAGCATTATGGAATTTAAATTTGCGCGACGAATGATCTAGAGTCCAGCAAATCCTTCAGGAGTTAACACCATGAGTTCGTTGTATTACGCAGGGCTGCTGATGCTGGCGGTTGTCGCCGGAGCGGTGGTGCCCTTTCAAAGTACGATCAACGCCAACCTGACACGCGGCCTGGGCCATCCGTTGTGGGCCACATTCGCGTCATTGCTCGTGAGTGTTTTGGTGTTGCTGCCGATCATTATGGCGTTGCGGCTGCCGTTGCCATCACTGGGTTTCATCAGCAAAGCGCCGCTGTGGATGTGGACCGGCGGCGCGTTCGGGGTGGTGTTCATCTCGCTGGCCTTGGTGCTGCTGCCCAAGCTTGGCGCGTCGGGATTTATCGCACTGGCCCTGGCCGGGCAAGTGGTGGCATCGCTGCTGCTGGATCACTTTGGCTGGTTCGGGTTGGTGCAGCAGCAGGTGACCTTGCCACGATTGTTCGGTGCGCTGTTGTTGATTGTGGGAGTGGTGTTGATTCAGTTTGGGGATTCGATGGGGAAGGCGTTGGCGGCGGCGGGATGATCAGGAGATAGCGGCCTCTGCGACTCCCGCGAGACGCTTGCTCCGTTAGGAGTTGCCGAATCCTGCGATCTTTCAATCTTATTGGGTATGCGCAGGTTCTGCGGCAACCCACAGCAGCGTCATTAAGGTTGGCGTGCAATGTCGATGCAATCTGGGTCGGGGGGACGCTCGATTATGCTTTTGACCCACAATCTACCGGGCATCGCCCTACACGTTTATCACTCCTAACACTCAACGGTACCGGAAACAGCTGATTCAAAAACCCAAGTCAGACCCTGTAAATTTTGCCTGGCACGGCGAACGCTTCAATCAATGGATCGCTTCAATCAATGGAAAGACACGCTCAAATGGGCCAGACGCACATTGCTAATACCTTCACTAATTATCAAAAACTCATCAGGCTGGCAGACCACGACTGGCAATCCGCACAGGCCGGTAAAATCGCGGGGCTCAACGTTGAAGTAAAAGCCACCAACCAAATGGTGGATCAATTCGGTCGATCGCTTCACCACTTCTGCACCACATCCTATCTAGGACTGGATCATCATCCTTCCCTGATCGAAGGGGCTGTAACCGCGTTACGAGAAACCGGAACACTACGGATCGCGAACTCAAAGAACCGCTGCAAGTTGGCGATATTGGATCAGTACGAAGCTGAGTTGTCGGATCTATTTGGTGCCATCTGTTTGAGTACCTTGTCGTGCAGCGCTGCGAGCGCAGGGATCCTGCCCCTGCTCGCCAGTGGCGTCTTCACTCAGAATCGTCCCCCTCTGATGGCTTTTGATCGACTGGCGCATTATTCGATGAGCACACGAGACCGGCATGCGCCGACGAAACTCGAGTAGTGACTTGCCCGCATAACGATATGAACTTTCTTGAGGATTTATGTAATCGGAATGACAAGGTTGCTTACATCGCCGACGGCGCATACAGCATGGGTGGGGTCGCTGACATGGAAAGTCTTCGGTACTTGAAAGACCGTTACGGCCTATTTCTCTACATGGACGACTCACACGCACTGTCCGCCGTAGGAACATGCGGCATCGGCCTCGTGCGTCCGAAAATCCCCACGCTGGATGATGACTGTCTGATCGTTGCCTCCCTTGCCAAATCTTTTGGAGCCAGTGGCGGACTCGTGATGCTAGGCAGCGAGCGACAGAAGATTCTAATCCAACGCTACGGTGGCCCCAGTAACTGGTCGCAGAGTCTGAACAGCGCGGCTATCGGGGCAGGCAGGGCGTCAATACAGCTGCATAGGACGCTGGAGTTTGCCGAACTGCAGGACCGTCTCCAATCCAACATCAATCTTTTTGACACTCTCGTGCCTACCAAGCAATTCGGTAGCAACATGGCGATTCGGCTACTTTTCTGCGGAAAAGCAAAACAGGCCAACAGCGTCGCTATAGAACTGGCTGACCTCGGGTTCTTTACCTCTGCCGTATTTTTCCCGGTGGTTGCGCAAGACCAGGCAGCAATCAGAATCACGTTGCGTGCCGACATTGAACCGGCGGTAATTCACCATTTTTGCGAGTTGGTAAAGGCTCTGATTCGCAAACACGGTGGAAATAAAGTCGACTGAGGTCCGGGAACATGCCATGAAAACCAGCACCACTCTCCTGATCACCTGCAGCACAGTGTTCCTCGCACAACTGGGCATGAGCATTTACCTGCCGGCGTTACCGGAGATTTCGCGGGATTTATCGGGCGATGCCTCGCAGGTGGCGTGGGGGCTGGCGGTGTATTTGATTGGCATGGCCGCACCGATGCTGTTGTGGGGCAGCCTTGGTCAGCGCATCGGCCGCAAACCGGTGTTGATGGCGGCGCTCGGTGTTTACGGCTTGGCCAACCTTGCGCTGCCGCTGAGTCAGACGCTTGAAGCGTTTTTGATTTTTCGACTGATTCAGGGCATTGGGGCCAGCGGCATTTCGGTCATGGCCCGGGTGCTGATTCGCGACAGTTTTCGTGGGGAGCTGCTGGCCAAGGCCTTGTCGTGGATTTCGATCTCTTTCGTGGTAGCGCTGGGTATCGGACAGTACCTGGGCTCGGTCATCCAGATGGGCCTGGGTTGGCCAGCGATCTTTTACCTGCTAGGCGCTGCGACCCTTGTCCTGGCGATATTCGTAGCACGCGTCACGTTTCCCATGCACAAGGAAAACGAAATTCAGCAGCCTGCCTGGCCGAGCTACTGGCGCATTCTGCGTGCTCGATCTTTCCTTCTACCGGCACTCAGCGGTGGGCTCGGTTATGGCGTGATCATCGCGTTCAATACCGCTGCGCCTTTGATTCTGCAGGGGACGTTCAACTGGTCGGCGGCGGAGTATGGGTTGTTGGGATGGCCGATCAGTGCGGCTTATTTTCTTGGGGCATTGGGGGTCAATGCGCTGGTGGTGCGCACAGGTCAGCGTCGAATGATGGTGGTGGGCGTGGGGCTGGTCCTCGCCGGCAGTGCCTTGATGTTGCTGGGCAGTATGGCGGCCACTTCGATTGCGCTGCTGTTCTGGTTGCCCTACAGCATTGCGGTATTCGGGCAGTCACTGAATTACCCGGTCAGCCTGTCGCTGGCCAACGATGCTGCGCCGGTCGGCGGTGCTTACGCGATGGCACTGTGCGGTTTTATTCATCAACTGATGGCCGCTGTGATCGGTGGCGTCGCGAGCCTGACCGCCAGCCAGCAGGCGTGGCCGCTGTCGTTGTTGTGCACTTTGCTGGCGATGGGCGCGCTGCTCTGCGTCAAGCTCGCGCGCCCACGGGACAGTTCTTAAAAAGCGCTGCGGAATATTTCTTCGATCTGCCGTTGATCCGCCACCCTTGGATTGGTGAGACCGCAGGCGTCTTTCAGGGCATTGGTGGCGAGCGTCGGAATGTCGTTGAGCCGGGCGCCAAGGGCGCGCAAACCGGTGGGGATCTGCACGTCTTGCGACAGGCTGCGGATGGCTTCGATGGCTGACTGGGCGCCCTCCTCCGGGGTGCAGCCGCGAACATCGGCGCCCATGGCGTGAGCAACATCGGTCAGGCGCGCGGCGCAGACCAGTGCGTTGAAACTTTGCACGTGCGGCAACAGGACTGCGTTGCAGACGCCGTGAGGCAAATCGTAAAACCCGCCCAGTTGATGGGCCATGGCATGGACGTAACCCAGCGATGCATTGTTGAACGCCATGCCTGCGAGGAATTGCGCGTAGGCCATGTGTTCCCGCGCGGCGAGGTCACTGCCGTCGCGCACGGCCAGGCGCAGGTTGTTGCTGATCAGGGTAATGGCTTTGAGCGCACAGGCGTCCGTGATCGGATTGGCAGCGGTGGACACGTAAGCTTCGATCGCGTGGGTCAAGGCGTCCATGCCGGTGGCGGCAGTCAGGCTTTGCGGCATGGCGACCATCAGCGCCGGATCATTGACCGACAGCAGTGGCGTGACGTTGCGGTCGACGATGGCCATTTTCACGTGGCGCGATTCATCGGTGATGATGCAGAAGCGTGTCATCTCGCTGGCGGTGCCGGCAGTGGTGTTGATCGCGATCAATGGCAATTGAGGTTTGCTCGATTGATCAACCCCTTCGTAATCACGGATCTGCCCGCCATTCGTCGCGCACAAGGCGATGCCTTTGGCGCAGTCATGGGGCGAGCCACCGCCCAGCGACACCACGAAATCGCAGTGACTTTCCTTGAGCAGACCGAGGCCGCTTTCGACGTTGGCGATGCTCGGATTGGGTTTGGCGCCGTCAAAAATGACCGAGTCGATGTCCAGCATCGACAGTTTCTCGGCAATCATGCTCGCCACGCCGGCCTTGGCCAGCCCGGCGTCGGTGACGATCAAGGCTTTGCGAAAACCGTATTTGCCGATGGCCGTCATCGCCTCGTCAAGGCAACCAATGCCCATGATGTTCACGGCGGGGATGAAAAATGTGCTGCTCATGAGCGGATCTCCTGACGAGTGGCCGAATCGGCAGTGCCGATTGCGCGGGTAGTCACAGCATCGGCTCACCCGCAGCAGCGGATGTTGATCTGGAGCAAGTCCGCGTCGTGATAAAGTCGCCGCCCATCCGACCTTTAGTTTTGAGACGACCAACGCAATGACCGATTTCCAGGATGTTGATGCCCAACTTGAAGACTGGAACGCCTTGCGCACCACCGCTTCGTTCAGCGGCCTGCTGGTGGGCAACGGTGCCAGCCGTGCGGTGTGGGACGATTTTGGCTACGACTCGCTGTTCGATAACGCCCGCACCGTTGAAGAAAAACCCCTGAGCCAGTCCGAGCTCAGCGTGTTCGACGCCTTGCAGACCCGCAGCTTCGAACAAGTGCTAAGCGCGTTGAAGATCACCAGCCGCGTGAACAAGGCGCTGGCGGTCAGTTCTGCCGCGCCGCGCAATCGTTACTACGCGATCAAGGAAGCGTTGATCAACACCGTGCACGCGGTGCACATCCCATGGCGGCTGGTGGTGCCGGCAACGTTGGCGACGATCAGTCAGGAACTGAGCCGCTACCGGACGGTGTTCACCACCAACTATGACTTGCTCAGTTATTGGGCGATCCAGCAGCAGCCCGAGGCGGTCACCGATCTGTTTCAAGGTGCTGAACCTGGTTTTGACTTGAGCGCGACGGCCACCGACAAGACTCGCTTGCTGTACCTGCATGGCGGTTTGCACCTGGTGCGCAATCAGGACGGCACCGCGCGCAAACTGATGTCGACCGAGGGCACGTTGCTCGGCAGTTTCGCCATCAACAACACGATCAAAACGCTGGATGACGTGCCGCTGTTTGTGAACGAAGGGCCGAGCGCGGACAAACTCAAGACCATACGCAGCTCGGATTATCTGTCGTTCTGCTATGAGCAGTTGCTGGGGCATGGCGAGGGTATGTGCGTGTTTGGTCACGCCCTGGGTGAGCAGGACAACCACATCGTCCACGCGCTGCGCCAGGCCAAACCGAAAGTCGTGGCGATCTCGATTAATCCGCGCAGCAAGGCGTTCATCCAGCATCAGAAGCGGCACTACGCGAGGGTGTTTGAGGGGACGGGGTGTGAGTTGCGGTTCTTTGATTCGAAGACGCATGCGTTGGGGAGCTCGAAGCTGGCGGTGCCCGTCGAGGTCTGAAAGGTGTGGTAAGCGGTTACGGTCGTGGCCTGAAACCTGTGGCGAGGGGGCTTGCCCCCGTTCGGCTGCGAAGCAGTCGTTAATCCTGAGTGCTCCGTGTGACTGAATGAATGCATGGGGCCGCTTCGCGACCCAACGGGGGCAAGCCCCCTCACCTCAAATGTCTCTAACCACAGCTGCCACCTCACAACAGCCCCCCTACCCACACCAGGCCCTCACCCACCTCACCCCCCTCATCACAACAGCCCATAAGCCACACATGGCTTATTATTCTTCGCTGCTATGCACCACCACCAACAACTGCGCCTGCACCTCACCCACTGAACGTAGCCGGTGCGGCTTTTGCGCGTTGAAGTGCAGCGCGTCCCCGCGCTCGAGCAGCACGCGCTCGTTCATGAAATCCACTTCCACCTGCCCTTCGTGGACGAACAGAAATTCTTCGCCCAGATGTTCCTTGAAGGCCTTGTCGGTGAACTCGGCCGGCGGGTAAATGATGAACGGCAGCAGGCTGCGCTCGCTGACCTGATGCGCCAGCACCGCATAACCGGGGCTCTGGTCGTTGGCCGCCAGCGACTGGCGCTCGTGGCTGCGTACCAGGCTGTAACTGTCGAGGCTGACGTTGTCCTCGGAGAACAACTCCTCGACCTTAACATTCAGCGCCCTGGCCAGTTTCAACGCGGCCGCAATCGACGGTGTGTTCAGCCCCCGCTCGACTTTCGACAGATAACTTTTGGTCATGCCGGATTTTTCGGCCAAGGCCTCCAGCGTCACGCCAAGTTTTTTTCTTAATAACTTCAAACGGATAGACATGCGCAGCGATTAATCCATCAAGGAAGTGACGACTTACCCTTGCCAATGACACAAGGTGTCATATAGCATCTTTCGTGTCATTTGCATTCACCCACGACTTTGCGAGCAACGAGTGAACGACAAACCCGACGTCCATTGAACGCACCCAAGGACACCGATATGGCCAAGACATTAGCACTACCCAAAGAGCAACTGGTCAAGCTAGCCCTGGCGCAGATGCAAAATACCCTGGCAGATAATACGTGGACCGACCGGCAAAAGCTGGCCCTGACCTGCCGTATTTTATTCGAGAATGGTCACGACTCGGGCCTGGCCGGGCAAATCACCGCCCGTGGCCCTCAGCCCGGCACCTATTACACTCAGCAACTGGGTCTGGGCTTTGACGAAATTACCGCCGGCAACCTGCTGCTGGTCAACGAAGACCTGGAAGTGCTCGAGGGTCACGGCATGCCTAACCCGGCGAACCGTTTCCACAGTTGGGTGTACCGCGCCCGGCCGGATGTGAACTGCATCATCCACACACACCCGACCCATATCGCGGCGCTGTCGATGCTCGAAGTGCCGCTGCAGATTTCCCACATGGACCTGTGCCCGCTCTACGACGACTGCGCGTTTCTGGAAGGCTGGCCGGGCGTGCCGGTCGGTAATGAAGAAGGCGATCTGATCGCCGGCGCACTCGGCGACAAGCGCGCGGTGCTGCTGTCGCACCACGGCCAACTGTCTACCGGCAGCACGATTGAAGAAGCATGTGTCATTGCGCAACTGATCGAACGTGCCGCCAAGCTGCAACTGCTAGCGATGAGCGCCGGCACCATCAAGCCGATCATTCCCGAACTCGGCCGCGAAGCTCACGACTGGATCGCCCGGCCCAAGCGCCACGCCGCTGCTTTCAACTATTACGCTCGGCAGAACCTGCGCCAACACGCCAATTGCCTGAACTGAACCCACTTTTTTCGAAGGAGAGACACCATGTCGAACCCAAACATTCACGGCATCATCGGCTACACCATCACCCCGTTCGGCGCCAATGGCGAAGGCGTTGACCTCGACGCGCTCGGCCGCTCCATCGACCGCCTGATCGAAGGCGGCGTGCATGCGATCGCCCCGCTGGGCAGCACTGGCGAAGGCGCCTACCTGAGCGATGCCGAGTGGGATCAGGTCAGTGAGTTCAGCATTCAGCACGTGGCCAAGCGCGTACCGACGATTGTCAGCGTGTCCGACCTGACCACCGCCAAAGCGGTGCGCCGCGCCCGTTTTGCCGAGGCCCACGGCGCCGACGTGGTGATGGTGTTGCCGACGTCCTACTGGAAGCTGACCGAAGCGGAAATCCTCGCCCATTACCGCGCCATCGGCGACAGCATCGGTGTGCCGATCATGCTCTACAACAACCCGGCCACCAGCGGCACCGACATGTCCGTCGACCTGATCCTGCGGATCGTCAACGGCGTGGAAAACGTGACCATGGTCAAGGAGAGCACAGGCGACATTCAGCGCATGCACAAACTCCAACTGCTGGGCGAAGGCCAAGTGCCTTTCTACAACGGCTGCAACCCATTGGCACTGGAAGCTTTTGCGGCGGGCGCGGCAGGCTGGTGCACGGCGGCGCCGAACCTGATTGCGCAGCTCAACCTCGACTTGTACGAAGCGATCCTGTCGAAAGATCTGGGCAAGGCGCGCGAACTGTTCTATCGCCAATTGCCGCTGCTGGATTTCATCCTCAGGGGCGGCTTGCCGGCGACCATCAAGGCTGGCTTACGGGCGACCGGGCTGGAAGTGGGCGATCCACGGCTGCCGGTGTTTCCGTTGAGTGAGGCAGGTTGCAATCAATTGCAAAGCTTGTTGAAAGCGCTGCGTTGATATTCAGGGCCTCGCCCACTGACTAGAAGCGAATTTGCTCGCGGCGGCGCTCAGACCATCGCGAGCACGCTCGCTCCTACAGTAAGATTCGGCAGTGGGAGCGACGCGGTCTACGCTACTTCACCGCCGAGCGCACCACCGATAACTCCGGCGCCTGCACCCGCCGCTGGCTCAGATAGCGTGTACAGCTCACCCGAAGGAACGACGCAAAATTCACCACTTCCCCGCGATAATCCATCACCTCTTCATACAGCTTGG
>JALYPE010000218.1 GCA_030856525.1 Pseudomonadota bacterium
GCATTACTCACAGCGAAGGAGGTAATGACCCAGGTGCCCTGCTCCGAACTGACGCCCAGGTTGCCGGAAATCGTCGGCAGGGCAACGTTGGCAATGGTGGTGTCGAGCACCTGCATGAACGTCGCAAGCGACAGCCCGATGGTGCTGAGCAGCAGACTCGGCGGTGTAAACGACGCGTTATTGCTCATCGCGGATCCTTTGAAACTGAACGGGCGCTATAGACGAAGCAAACCCTGAGGGGGCGAACTGTTGCGGCGAGGGGGTTCCTGTAGTGAGGACCTCCTGTGGCGAGTAGGCTTTTGTGGCTAGCGGGCTATTGTGGCTAGTGGGCTATTGTGGCGAGGGGATTTATCCCCGTTGGACTGCGCAGCAGTCCCAGCTCTTAGGGCCGCTTCGCGACCCAACGGGGATAAATCCCCTCGCCACAAAATCCATTCTCCACAAATGCCCTTCTCCACAAAATCCCTTCTCCACCAAGGCTCTTCTCCACAAAATCCCCTCGCCACAAAAAGCTCCTCGCCGATCTTTGTGCGCCACAAGGTCGATATCAGCGCTTGGCAGTCTTGTTGACCGTGGCACTGTTGTCGTGGATCAACCGGCTGATCATCTCGTCGGCCTCGGCCAGTTGACGGTCATACACCGTGGTGCTGAACGACGCTTTTTGTGGCGGCTGTTGCGCCAGCACCGGACCGGTTTGGTCGTGCAGGTTCACGTCGACCTGGGTCGACAGGCCGACGCGCAACGGATGTTTTGCCAGCTCTTGCGCATTGATGTGAATCCGCACGGGCACGCGCTGGACGATCTTGATCCAGTTGCCGGTGGCGTTTTGTGCCGGCAGCAGGGCAAACGCGCTGCCGGTGCCGGCGCCGAGGCTGTCGATGGTGCCGCTGTATTTGACGTCGCTGCCGTACAGGTCGGCCTCGATGTCGACCGGCTGACCGATGCGCATGTCGCGCAGTTGGGTTTCCTTGAAGTTGGCGTCGATCCACAACTGATCCAGCGGAATCACCGCCATCAGCGCCGTGCCCGGTTGCACGCGCTGACCGAGTTGCACGGTGCGTTTGGCGACGTAGCCGGTGACCGGTGCAATCAGGGTGCTGCGCGCGGTGGTCAGGTAGGCCTGGCGCAATTGTGCGGCGGCCGCCATCACATCCGGGTGCGAGGAAACCACCGTGTCGTCGACCAGTGCACTGGTCGTCATCAGTTGCTGACGGGCGTTGGCCAGCGCATTTTGCGCCGAGGTCAGGTCGTCGCGGGCGTGGGACAGTTCTTCCTGAGAAATCGCCCCACCGGCCGCCAGGCTTTTGCGCCGATTGAAGTTGTCTTGCGCCTTTTGCACTTCAGCCTGTTGCGCGTTGACCTGGGCTTTCATCCCGTCAACGTTGCTGTACAAACCGCGCACCTGGCGCACGGTGCGAGCCAGATTGGCCTGGGCGCTTTGCAGCCCGACCTGCGCGTCGTTCGGGTCGAAATTGATCAACACCTGGCCTTCGTGCACCAGGTCGCCATCGTCGGCGCCGATGCTGACCACGGTACCAGTCACCAACGGGGTGATTTCCACGACGTTGCCATTCACGTAAGCATCGTCGGTGCTTTCATTCCAGCGCCCGTAAAACTCGTGATAAGCCCAAACGCCGAGACCGGCGAGCACCACGACGATAGCCAGCACCACGAGCAGGATTTTGCGTTTGCGCGGGTTACTGGTGTCAGGCGCTTGATTGTTTGCAGCAGGAGTTGTTTCGGCAGTGGCCATGACAATTACCTTGAAAGAGTTGTGCTGTGTGGCTGATTTGCGTCGGCGGCAGTCTGGGTTTCCCCCTGGAAACCGCCCCCCAGCGCCTGCATCAGTTGGATCGACAGATCGATCTGCTCGGCATTCAGATTGGCCAGTTGACGCTGGGCCTGGAGCAATTGCTGCTCGATACTGAGTACATCGAGATAATTGCCGATGCCGGAGCCATAACGCTGCACCACGGTGTCGTAAGAATTCTGGGCGATATCGGTGGCGTGCTGCTG
>JALYPE010000226.1 GCA_030856525.1 Pseudomonadota bacterium
CGCAAATGCTGGTCAGTGTGAGACCGCACGCGGGGCCCAAAGCGCTGATTTATTTTGGCGGCAATGCCGAAGATGTCTCGAGGAACCTGGCGGAATTCAGCCAGGCGTTTCCCGAGCATGCGTTGTATCTGATGCACTATCGGGGGTTTGGCGGCAGCAGCGGCTCGCCATCGGAGGAAGCGATCCAGCGCGATGCAATGACCCTGTTCGATAGCGTTTACGGCGAGCATCCGCAAATTGCCGTGATGGGCCGCAGCCTTGGCTCGGGCGTCGCAGTGCGCCTGGCAAGCCAGCGTCCGGCGACGCGGCTGGTGCTGATCACGCCTTACAACAGCCTGAAAGACCTCGCGGTGCGTCAGTACCCGATTTTCCCGGTGAAGTGGTTATTGAAGGACCGGTTCGACTCGTTTAAATACGCTGCTCATATTAACGTGCCGACGCTGCTGGTGATGGCTGAAAATGACGAGGTCATCCCACGCGCCAGCACTGAAGCGTTGTTTCAGCATTTCGCCGCCGGTGTGGCGACGTTAAAAATCATACCGGGTGCGGGGCATAACTCGCTGTCGGCCAGCCCCGACTACTTGAAGCTGTTGGCTGACGGCCTGTGAACGCGGTCACTTGCGCGCCAGTTTGTAGCGCAGGCAATCGTCATAAAAACTCTTGCGCAGTGCTGCGGGCTTGAGGCGCGACGGGCTGTCGTAGGTTTGCTCGGTAATGCCCATCGCCATCATGCGCATCCACGGCTTGCTGAATTTGTACGTCTGAAGCTTCTGCCGCGCGGCATACAACGAAACGCCAGCCAGTTTCAGTTCCTGCGCCCTTGCCGCCGTACCCGCCCCCCAACTGCACATGTAGCGATCATTCTCTTTGAGCTCTTTGGCGAACGCAGAGACGGCAATGCCTGTCAGGCAGAGGGAAACCAGTGTGATCCATACAATCCGCATTTAAACCCTGCCCTAACCGGCTGAAAATGAAACGATTTTGCCGAGATGTCGGACACCAAGGGGCCAGCAAAATGCCTCATTCACCGGTTATTTGACGAATTACTCACGGCGCTCGCAAAGGTCGAAACGCAGCCACGTTGTCAGGGTGAGCGAACTTGCGAGCCGCGGTATGACTCAAGATGACTAATCAGGAGTTTTGGCCAGAGATCACCACCATGTGCGGAAGACTGACCCAATACCGCGGCATCCACGATTTCGTCGCGGTGCTGAGCATTCCCGATGCGTTGATCAATCACGTCGGCGATCAGCCGTTGGCCCGCTACAACGCCGCGCCTACCGATCAGCTTGCATTGCTGCATCAGGAAGACAACGGCCTGACGGCGGACAAAGTGCGCTGGGGATGGCGCCCGCACTGGGCGAAAGATCGTGCGGCGCCCATCAATGCGCGGGTAGAAAAAGTCGCCCACGGGCCTTTCTTTCGGGCGATCTGGCCACGTAGGGCTATCGTGCCCGTCGACAGCTGGTTTGAATGGATCACCGAGGCCGGCGAGTCAACCCGTCAGCCATGGTTGATCCGCCGTCGGGATCGCGCACCTGTGTTCTGTGCCGCCATCGGCCAGTTCCCGGCACAAGGTGAGCCTTCGCGCGAGGACGACGGTTTTGTGATCATCACGGCAGACAGCGCCGGCGGCATGCTCGACATCCACGATCGTCGGCCAGTGGTGTTCTCCCCCGAACTGGCGCGGGAATGGCTCGACCCTGCCACGCCACGCGAACGTGCCGAGCAGATGGCTCTATTACAGGGGGAAAGCAGCGACGCATTCGAGTGGTACAGGGTCAGTAAAGCGGTTGGCAATGTCAGAAACAAAGATGCTTCGCTGATCGACGAGGCAATTGGATCCGATCAGTATCGCCAAAAACCTCTCATTGATTGATACCTGTATAGACCGTTTGCTTCGTTATCCGTTACACGGACTGTCTCATGACCGAGACAGTCTCGCGGTCACTGGCAGATTGATATGCCACCGCTTGTCAGACAACCAGATTGTATTACATACATTGCGGGTTACTCCGGATAGCATGCGCGCCGCATAACCATTGAGTTATCTGGCTGACCGATCAGTCAGCAAATGCTGAAATCCCCATACATCCAAGACTTGAAGAGTATTAAATTGCGCGACGATTTTTCATCGAATCCCGTCGTCAGTCTGCCGTATGTTCATCTTTCCAAGACTGAACGCTTACAGCTCGACTGCTTTATCGGGCAATACATCAAGACCCGCAATCTTCGATCAATTTCGGGAATTGAAAGCCGCGTGCGCCTGGCTCTCAAGGACTATCCGGGCAAGCCACCGGTGCGCGTCAACGAACTGAATGCGTGGATCGACAAAACGTTAGGGTTCCGCGCGGCTCATCCGGATGAATTGCCGATGGATGATCATTGATCCGGTTTTGCCGGGGCTGATCTTCCATGTTTAGTGATGGGGACAGTCAGACCTGTACCCGGGCAGAAGTTCGCGCCAGACTCCGCGCATCAGTGACATAAAGTGGAGCCCAGCCATGCTTTATCGAATTGCCGCCGACGGCCTGGTGCTGTTCCATCTGGCGTTCATTCTGTTCGTGCTGTTCGGCGGCCTGCTTGTGCTCAAGTGGCGGCCGCTGATCTGGCTGCATCTTCCCGCCGCACTGTGGGGAGTGTGTGTCGAAGTCCTGCACCTGCCCTGCCCGCTGACAGCCTGGGAAAACTCCAACCGCCAAGCCGCCGGGCAAATCGGTTACGGCGGCGGTTTCATCGACCATTACGTTTGGCCGATCATTTATCCGGCAGGCCTGACGCCCGGTATTCAATGGGTTTTGGGCGCAGTGGTGTTGGGTATCAATCTGTTGATTTACGCCATGCTGATCAGACGCCGGACGACCCAACGGTCCCGCTGAAACTCATCGGGCAAGCAGTTGATCAGGACGCTGATTGCTTCACGACATCGATCCAGGCCGGATTCAAACAGGTCTGGTCCGGGTCCAGCCCCAAAGATTCCATCCTCTCCTTGTGCAGGTCCATCTCCCGTATCAACTGGCCATGATCGCTGGAATTGCCATCCAGTTCGTGCATCTGGCTCAACCCCAAATGATAAAAACGCAGCAGCTTCATCGCGTTCGGATCTTCTTTCTCAACCGCCGCTGTCACTTGGTGCATGACGTTGGTAACGCTCATCAGGCTGCGCTTGAGCTGCCAGCCGTAGACCGCCGGCGCCATCCATTCCTGTTCCCAGAACACGCTGCGCATCAGCGCAACCATCAGCAACACCGCGACAAACACGCCACCGACATTGAAGCGCAGATTATCGCCGCCCGGCTCGCCAAACAGGCTGACCGCCGCGGTCGACAGCGTCATCGCCAGGGCCAGAAAAATCAGGGCGATGGTCACCGTGCTGCGGCGCGTCTGGCGGCGGTAGCGTTCGGGATTTTGCGGCTGGATATCGAACATTGCGTCGTATTTCCTCACGTCATCGGCAAAAAGACTGCGGGGCATTATCGCCTCTGTGGGGGATTTAGCTATGCTGTGGCTCCTTTTCATCTTTTCAACGTCAAAGGGGAACGTGGCGATACAGCTCAGTTCGTGCCATCTTCTTTCATGGATACACACTATTCGGATGCCATGCGCCGTCGGCGGGTGACATCGTTTTAAGGATTACTGAATGACCCAACGACATGTAATCAACGCCTCCGTCAGCCCCAAGGGCAGCCTGGAAACCCTTTCTCAACGCGAAGTTCAACAACTGAGCGAAGCCGGATCCGGCAGCACCTATACCCTCTTCCGCCAGTGCGCCCTGGCCATCCTCAACACCGGCGCCCATGTTGATAACGCCAAGACCATTCTGGAAGCTTACAAGGATTTCGAAATCCGCATTCACCAGCAGGACCGTGGCGTTCGCCTCGAATTGCTGAACGCTCCGGCCAACGCATTCGTCGATGGGGAGATGATCGCCAGCACCCGCGAAATGCTCTTCAGCGCCCTGCGCGACATCGTCTATACCGAGAATGAACTCGACAGCCAGCGCATCGACCTGAGCACTTCCCAAGGCATCAGCGACTACGTATTCCACCTGCTGCGCAATGCGCGCACCTTGCGTCCCGGTATCGAGCCGAAGATCGTGGTCTGCTGGGGTGGACACTCGATCAACACCGAAGAATACAAATACACCAAGGAAGTCGGCCACGAACTGGGCCTGCGCAGTCTGGACATTTGCACCGGTTGCGGCCCCGGCGTGATGAAAGGTCCGATGAAGGGCGCGACCATCGCCCACGCCAAACAGCGCATCCACGGCGGACGTTACCTCGGCCTGACCGAACCCGGCATCATCGCCGCAGAAGCGCCGAACCCGATCGTCAACGAACTGGTGATTCTGCCGGACATCGAAAAACGTCTGGAAGCCTTCGTCCGCGTCGGCCACGGCATCATCATTTTCCCGGGCGGCGCCGGTACTGCCGAAGAATTCCTCTACC
>JALYPE010000227.1 GCA_030856525.1 Pseudomonadota bacterium
TTCCTCGGGCAACCGGCCATCAGCGCGGCACTCTCACGCCTGCGCGGGCTGTTCGACGACCCGCTGTTTGTGCGCACCGGTCGCAGCATGGAACCTTCGGCCCGGGCCGTGGAGATCTTCGCCCTGCTCTCGCCGGCCCTGGATTCGATCTCCACGGCGGTCAGCCGCGCGGCGGAGTTCGATCCGGCGACCAGCACCGCAGTGTTCCGCATCGGCTTGTCGGATGACGTGGAATTCGCGCTGTTGCCGATGTTGCTCAAGCGTCTGCGTGCCGAATCGCCCGGGATTGTGCTGGTGGTGCGACGCGCCAACTACATCCTGATGCCCAGCCTGTTGGCCTCGGGTGAAATTTCCATCGGCGTGAGCTACACGCAGGACTTGCCGGCCAACGCCAAACGCAAGGTGCTGCGCCGCAGCCTGCCAAAACTGCTTCGCGCCGATACGGTGCCGGGCCCGCTGAGCCTGGACGACTTCTGTGCGCGGCCGCATGCGTTGGTGTCGTTCGCCGGCGACCTGAGCGGCTTTATCGATGAAGAGCTGGAAAAACTCGGGCGCAAAAGGCATGTGGTGCTGGCCGTGCCGCAGTTCAACGGCTTGAGTACGCTACTCAGCGGCACCGACATTGTCGCGACCGTGCCCGATTACACGGCTGAAGCGCTGACGGCGGCTGGCGGAGTGCGGGCTGAGGATCCGCCGTTGCCGGTGCAGACTTTCGAACTGCACATGGCCTGGCGCGGGTCGCAGGACAACGATCCGGGGGAACGCTGGTTGCGTTCACGGATTCAGATGTTTTTTGGGGATCCGGATAGCCTGTAATGGAATTTCGCTAAACCCATAAAACCATTTTATAACAACTGCTTATTGACACTTCCAGTCCATTGCCGCCTGTCCCAACGAATTCCACGACTCATGAGGGCATCATTGGGGCAAATGTCGGTTTCTTAAAAAGGATGCCCCACCGATGCCCCCAGATAACGCGGTCGTTTTCAAACGAAAACTCGGCGATGCCTTGATCCGCTCGCTCACCGAATCCGGCAAACACGCCGATGGCGAAGTCCCTGGCCTCTAGTTGAAGGTAAGGGCGAGCAAGGGACGCCAAAGCCATAACCTCCTTTTTAGGGAGATCAACGAACCTCCTGTGTATTGCGCAAGAAACGATCAAGCACATTTTTTGTGATCATCACGGTGTAAATGTCTGCTCGCATGAGCCCATGCACCCATTCGCACGTGGCGGCGGTAAAGACCTCACCTCGACCTTTGTGGAAGTGCACCATCATGCCGGCCCCGCGGCTATGCAAATCGATGTTGGCGTCGTTTAGGTCGGGTGCCAGGATGGAAGCCCGAAACCGGGCATCGCCATCGCCGAGCATGAAGGAATAGGCCTCCTCGGGCCGGCCATGCTCGGCATTGGTCGCCCAGCCCATTGCAAGGATTTGCAATCCACCGGGCGCACCGTCTGTGTAGAGCGGTTCCGGGAGGCCGTCGACGAACGTGTATTCCAGGCCATCCACCTCATAGCCGAAGATGTTGGGTTCGTCTCCGAACATGTCCGCGTAACCCAGGCCCGTCCCCGTAAACGACCAGTGCTTAGGCCTGAAGACTGTATACCCGCGAGGGCTGCGCGGAGCCATTCCTCCAAAACTGGCGTAAATCCCTCGCAGAGCATTCACCCCGAACGTCTTTGCCCCGGGGTGATTTACGCTGGGATCTTCCCAGGCTCCCGTTAGCCGATGAGGCTCGGTAGCCGCTACAGGATCGAGCGCACCAGCATCGTACTTGTAGGCCACCTGCCGCCGGCCCTCATCCTCCAAGCGGATCTGCCACATGAAATTGCCGGCGAAACGCGCGACCTTGCCGCCGCCCTCGACAAAGGCGTCGACATGGTCGCGCATTTCCCGCGTCCAGTACTCGTCGTGCCCGACGAAGACGGCGCAGGCGTAGCCCTCAAGGGCGTGCGGGTCGTGATGCAAATCGTCCTGGGTCAGGACATGCACCGTATAACCTTGCTGTTCGGCCCAGGCCACAAAAGGCCTCTCGTAGGAAGCCCACCCCGCCAGCGCGTAGTACTTGGCGTAGCCGTTAAGGTTGGCCCATTCGATGAATTCATAGCGCGCGGGCGCCGGCTTGCGGGGCCGGGTCGCGTTGACGCAACGTGGCGCACCCTCCGGCAGCCAGACCTGCCCTCGCGCCCAGGGGCGTTGCGCCGACAGCAACGGCGAGCGTCCACGCGGCGTGCCGGGGTGGATGCCGAAGTAATGATTGGCACCGCCCCAGTCGTTATAGGCGGCCCACGTCGAGGTGGCCGCAACCAGCACCAAAGCATCGGCACGCTTGCGCACCGCCTTGACGATGAACAGATGATGCCCGAGGACGCTGTCAGCACCATCCCGTACTTCCACTACGTAGCCACCCTGCTCGGCATCCGCCGGGATTGACCATTGCATGAAGACAGGCCATTGGCAGCCATGCTCATAGGCACGTTCGGGTATGGGATGGAACCGAGCGTCAAGGCTGCCGGTGGTATGCAGCGTGCGGGTGATGGCGCCATCACGATAGATCCGGAGCTTCACTTGTGGGCGGTTCGACGACAGATACAGGCAAACCGAATCACCCGCGCTGTAGGCGCGGCGGTCCGAGTAGCACCAGGCAGCCGCGGGGCCTGACTCGGAAGGGACTTCGACCCAGGTCTCGCGCGCGGCTTGACGTGACCCCGAAGTCTGGGTGACGGTCACGCCAGCGCCTGGTCGTTCACCGCGTGCAGCGGCGTTTTTGCGGTCTGTGGAATTCATTGAGTCATACTCTTTTGATCGGCTGATTCTGCGGATCGACCAGCCAATTGATTTAGTCCCGAGAGGCCATCAACGGCCGTGAGCCAGCGCTGACTCGAGCACCAGGCGCCTTGATGTGCGCAAGATCGATGCCCGCCGTTTCGTCGATAAGAAACCCTGCCAGGACAGTGACTACGCCCAACCCGATGACATAGCTGACGTACAGATAGCCAAGGTCGGCGCCGCTAAGATAGTTGTGTAGATAGGGGGCGGTGCCGCCAAAAATTGCCACCGAAACCGACGAGACCAAACCGACGCCCTGGGCTCGTGCCTGGGTGGGCACCTGCTCACACAGCACGGCAGGGAAAATCGCCGCGATCAACGACCAGGCGCATAGCCCCAGCACCTGGGCCAGAAACAGCGTGTAGGGGTCAGTGGTCACCATTATCGAGATGGGATAGGTCAGCACGATCACACCCAGGCCCCAGGCGATGACCATGGGCCGGCGCCCTACCCGATCGGACAACATTCCGCAGACCGGCAACCAGCACACGCACAGGATCTGTGCCAGGAGACTGGCCACATAGGCACCCGTGGCGTCCATACCCTGGGCAATCGCCGTCGAAGCGCCGAACGTGACCCAGGCGTAGTACGTGACATTGGCGGCCGCAGCAAGCATGACGATGTTGCGCGCGACGCGTAGCATCTCCCCCGTGGACAGCTTGCGCGGCGGCCGCGCTTGCCCCTGCTGCTCTACGAACACATGCGATTCCTGTGCACCGCGGCGCAAAAACAGCGCGTAAATACCGAGCACTCCACCAATGGCGAAGCCAATCCTCCAGCCGTAGTCACCCATGGCCTGCGCGCCCAGCAGCCAGGTCAGCGCTGCCGCCACGGCCGTCGCCGCCATCACTCCCAGCGTCACCCCCACATAGACCGAACTCGACCATAAACCACGGTGCTTGCTTGGGGCGATCTCGGCGACATAGGTGTAGGAAACCCCGGTCTCGCCACCATGGGCGAGCCCCTGCATAAGCCGGAAAAACAGCAGCGCGACAGAGGCATACAAGCCAATGCTCTGGTAGTCAGGGATAAGCGCGATGCCCAGGCTGCTGATCGCAAGCAGCAGCATGGTGAGCACCATGATGGTCCGACGCCCCAGTCGGTCGCTCAGTCGGCCAAACAACCACCCGCCGACAGGGCGTGCGACAAAGCCAACCGCAAATACAGCAAGGGTCGCGAGCATCGCCGAGCGCGCATCGGTCTTGTCGAACAGATTGCTTGCCAGGTACACCGAAAAGGTTGCGTACAGGGTCCAGTCAAACCATTCGAGCGCATTGCCGATACCTGCCGCGCGCAACGATTTGAGGCGTCCTTGGTGAGACGTCGTATTGTTCATGGGTCAACTCCTGATTACGGACGGGATCGACGCGGTTTGGCAAACCGGATCAAAGGTGCAACGCGGGTTTGGGCTGGCGAACGCCATGGGCAGAAGGGACGCGAACACGCAGCGCAATCAGCAGCGCGGCCAGCAGCATCAGCACGGCCGCCGCGACGAATACGCCTGCGCTGCCACCAAGGCTGAACACTGCACCGCCAGCGGCGGCGCCCGTTGCGATGGCTGACTGCACAGATGCAACCACCATGCCTCCGGCGCTTTCCGCCTGATCCGGTACCGCACTGGCAACCCAGTTCGACCACGCCACCGGCACACCACCAAAGGCCAAACCCCAGATCGCCAGCAGTACCGCCTGCCCCGGCAACGAGGCCGGCAACAGCACCAACGCCAGCGCTGCAACGCCGACCAGCGCGGGCATCAACACCAGAGTGGCCAGCGGGTGGCGCTCCAGCAGCTTCCCGGCCAACAGCGTGCCGGCGAAGTTCGCCACACCGAACCCCAGCAGCATCAGTGACAGCCCTTGCGGGCCAATGCCGGTAGTCCCTTCAAGGAATGGCCGAACATAGGTAAACATCGCGAAGTGGCCGCTGTGCACCAGCACACAACCAAACATCCCCATGGCGATGCCCGGGCGCTGCAACACCTCGAGTACGGTGCGCAGACGTGCGGGACGGCGCGGCGCAAGGCGCGGCAGAGTGAACGACTGGAACGCCAGGGTCACCATGCCTACCGCCGCCGCTGCAAAGAACGCGCTGCGCCAGCCATATAGACCGCCCAGATAACTGCCCAGCGGCACCGCAACGACCGTCCCGATGGCAATGCCGCTGAAAATGATCGATAGCGCCCGGGGCAACAGAGCACTCGGCACCAAGCGCATCGCCACCGCTGCCGCCATGCTCCAGAACCCGCCAAGGGCAATGCCCAGCAAGATGCGCATCAGCAACAGCACCGTGAAACTGGAGGAAATGGCCACCAACAGATTGGAGGCGACCATCAACGTGGAAAAGCCCAGCAACACCCAACGTCGGTCGATGCCGCGAGTCAGGCCTGGCACCAACAAGCCGGCGAACAGCGCTACCACTGCCGTCACCGTTACCGCCTGGCCAGCCAGCGCTTCGGACACTCCAAGGTCAGTAGCCATCAGCGTCAACAAACTGGCCGGAAGGTACTCAGCGGTCAGTAAGCCGAACACCCCCATCGCCAACGAGAAGACGGCCATCCACGCCGGGGTCGCAGGCTCTACGTCCGAGCCGACGCCGGGATGGCGTTCGGTTACGGCATTACACACACAGTCAGTCATTGCACGGATCTCCCAATTTTCATTGCGAGCCGAAGTCTAGGCGGGGGGAGCTGGATGATCTATGATCAGAAATCTCTACTTTTTGATTAAAACACCTGAACGATGCCTGCAGATCAGTTTGCTCTTTCCTCGGATCTCATCAACGAGCTGTTGCGCGGCATGCGCCTGCGTGGCGTCGAATACCGGCGTATCCAGGCGGGTCCGACCTTCGGTTTGGGCTTCGCGGAAAAACCTGGGCACGCCTGGTTCCACTTCATGGCCGTCGGTACTGCGGTGCTGCAAATGGAGGACGGCACGACCTACGCGCTGTCCGCCGGCAACGCCGTGTTCATCTCCCATGGCGCGGCCCATCAACTGTTTTCCCATGCGGACGTGCCTGTTCAAGACATCGACCGTTTAGATGGCGCGCCCCTCGGTGACACCGTCAGCGCGGTGGATACCGGAACCGATGCCAGCCCCACGCCGAGCACTATTTTGTTCAGTGGTTGTATGGAGTTTGAACTGGGCAGCATTCATGGCCTCGGCAGGCTGATGCCGGGCCTGATGCTGATCGATGCCGGCGGCCAGCGTTACCCCGGATTGGTGCCTATCCTGACCACCATGGAGCGCGAGGTCAGCGCCGCACGTGTCGGCTTCGCCGGTATCCTCGCGCGGTTGGCCGACGTGGTGGCGGCCATGGTCGTTCGCGGCTGGGTGGAGTGCGCCTGCGGGAATGCCTCTGGGCTAGTCGCCGCCTTGCGCGATCCACGCTTGGCCGGTGCACTGCTTGCGCTCCATCAACAACCGGGCCGCGACTGGACCGTTGCGCAGCTGGCCGAGCACTGCAATACCTCGCGCTCGGTCTTCGCGGATCGCTTCCAGGTGACGATTGGCATGACCCCGCTGCGCTATGTCACCGAACTGCGAATGCGGCTGGCAAGCCAGTGGCTGACCCTCGAAAGGCTGCCGATTGAAGAGGTGGCGCAGCGCTTGGGCTATACTTCCCAAGCCGCTTTCAGTCGCGCATTCAAGCGTATTACGGGCAAGACACCGGGATTAAGTCGCAAGGTGAAGCAGCCCACTGTTACTTGAAGCCGAGCGCAGGTAGCCGATGATCCGGGCCTCTGACTCATTTACCGCCGGTCACGTCGAGGCATGTGCCGGTAACGAATGATGCCTCCGCGCTCGCCAGCCACAGAATCGCGCGTGCCACTTCCTCCGGCTGACCTCCCCGCCCCATGGGGATCGAGTCCTTGACACGATCGACCCGCCCCGGCTCACCACCACTGGCATGCATTTCGGTATAGATATGGCCGGGGCGAACACAGTTAACGCGTATCCCTTCCCGCGCCACCTCCTTTGCAAACCCAATGCTGAACGTCTCCAAGGCGCCCTTTGACGCCGCATAATCGACGTATTCATTCGGGCTGCCAAGGCGCGCCGAGGCCGAAGAGACATTGATCACCACGCCGCCCGGGCCGTTGTGGCGGTAAGCCATGCGCTTCACCGCCTGCTGGGCACAGAGTATTGGCCCAATGGCATTGACCGCAAAGATGCGCTGCATCCGCTCGAAGCCGAGGTCCTCCAGGCGTGACTGAAGCGCCAGCATGCCAGCGTTGTTGACCAGTACGTCGATGCGTCCGAACGAGCGATCGATGGCCGCGAACAAATCGGCGACCTGTTGGGGGTCTGCACTGTCGGCCCGCATCGCCAACGCCCTGCGCCCCAATGCTTCTACATCCGCAGCCACTGCGAGCGCCGCCGGCTCGTTGGCCACGTAGCTGATAGCGACGTCATAACCTCTTTCGGCCGCCAGCCGGGCTGTGGCCGCACCCACTCCTCGACTTCCACCGGTGATTAGAATCAGCGGTGCCTGTGAGACGTTGACCATTAAACATACCTCCAATATCAGCTGATGATGAGGGTGCCGCTGGCGATCACTACGCACGCCAGTATCCGGCGAGCGGTGAGCGTCTCGCCGAGGAACACGTGGCCGATCAACAACGCAAACAGCACGCTGGTTTCGCGCAATGCGGATACCGCCCCCAAAGGCGCTTCGTTCATAGCATGGATAACCATTCCATACGCGAGCAAAGAGACTAGGCCGCCGACCACCGCGGTCACTGTTCCGGGCCGGAGGGAGAACAAGCTGCGGGCGTCACGCAGGCCGATGTAGACCATCGGCATCAGCACGCCCCACAGGGCGCACATCCAAACCGTGTAGGCCAGCGGCGCACCGGAGAGCCTGGCGCCGATGCCGTCGACCACGCTGTAGGCCGCGATAAAGCCGCCCGTTCCCAGCGCATAGGGCAGGCTGGAAATCGACAGACTGCGCCCTCTGAAGGCCAGCGAAATAATCCCGCCTGACACCAGTGCGATGCCGAGCAACTCGCCAGGCGTGATGCTTTCTCCGGCAAACCCGGCTGCAGCCAAGGTGATCAGCACCGGCGACGACCCACGTGAGATCGGATAGATCTGCCCCAGGTCGCCGACTCGATAACTGCGCACCAGAAACAGGTTGTAGCCCACATGCAGCAATCCCGAAACCACCGCGTAGCCCCAACTTTCAACCGCGGGGGGCTTCATGAACGCTGCGGCAACGACACAGGTGATGGCGATGGCAATGCACATCACCGTCATGGACCACAGCCGATCGGCACCGCTACGCAGCAGCGCATTCCAGCTGGCATGCAGGAGCGCGGCGAACAACACGAGGATGATCAGATGAAAAGGCATGCGCCACTTTAGGCAGTCTGGCGCCGGGACTACAGCGAAGTCTCCTCATCGCAGCA
>JALYPE010000275.1 GCA_030856525.1 Pseudomonadota bacterium
CGATGGTGTGTCAAACGACAACGATGTAGCTGACACACCATCGCGAGCAAGCTCGCTCCTACAGGGGAATTGTGGTGTTCTGGAGCAAAAAAAGGAGGCCATCACTGGCCTCCCTTTTTCATTGCGATTTGCCGTTACAAACTGGCAATCCGCGCATGTTGCTCCGCCAGCTTGCCCA
Source organism: Pseudomonadota bacterium (assembly GCA_030856525.1). Taxonomy (GTDB): domain Bacteria; phylum Pseudomonadota; class Gammaproteobacteria; order Pseudomonadales; family Pseudomonadaceae; genus Aquipseudomonas. Next base: position 179 of record JALYPE010000275.1, read on the forward strand.
ACGCCTGCTCGGCTTCGGCCAGTTTGGCGCGTTCTTTTTCGATGACTTCGGCCGGGGCCTTGTCGACAAAACCGGCGTTGGACAGCTTGCCGCCCACGCGCTGAACTTCGCCCTGCAAGCGCAGCATCTCCTTGTCGAGGCGCGCCAGTTCGGCGTCCTTGTCGATCAGGCCGGCCATCGGCACCAGCACTTCCATCTCGCCGACCAGTGCAGTGGCTGACAGCGGTGCTTCTTCGCCTGCCGCCAACACCGTGATGGATTCAAGGCGCGCCAGCTTCTTCAGCAGCGCTTCGTTTTCGCTGAGACGACGCTGGTCTTCGGCGCTGACGTTTTTCAGGAACAGGTTCAGCGGCTTGCCCGGGCCGATGTTCATCTCGCCACGAATGTTACGCGTGCCGAGCATCAGTTCCTTCAGCCATTCGATGTCGCTCTCGGCAGCGGCATCGATGCGCTCTTCATTGGCCACCGGCCAAGGCTGCAGCATGATCGTCTTGCCTTCGACACCGGCGAGCGGCGCGATGCGCTGCCAGATTTCTTCGGTGATGAACGGCATGAATGGGTGCGCCAGGCGCAGCGCCACTTCCAGTACGCGAACCAGTGTGCGGCGAGTACCGCGCTGACGCTCAACCGGAGCATTCTCGTCCCACAGCACCGGCTTGGAGAGTTCCAGGTACCAGTCGCAATACTGATTCCAGATGAACTCGTACAAGGCTTGCGCCGCCAGGTCGAAACGGAACTGATCCAGTTGACGGGTCACTTCGGCTTCGGTGCGTTGCAGCTGGGAAATGATCCAGCGATCCGCCAGCGACAGCTCATAGGCTTCGCCGTTTTGCCCGCAGTCTTCGCCCTTGTCCAGAACATAACGCGCGGCGTTCCATATCTTGTTGCAGAAGTTGCGATAGCCTTCGACGCGGCCCATGTCGAACTTGATGTCACGACCGGTAGACGCCAGCGAGCAGAACGTGAAGCGCAGGGCGTCGGTGCCGTAGCTGGCGATGCCCTCGGCGAATTCGTCGCGGGTCTGCTTCTCGATCTTCTTCGCCAGCTTCGGCTGCATCAGGCCCGAGGTGCGTTTCTGCACAAGTGCTTCCAGCTCGATACCGTCGATGATGTCCAGCGGGTCAAGGACGTTGCCCTTGGACTTGGACATCTTCTGACCTTGCCCATCCCGTACCAGGCCGTGCACGTAGACCGTTTTGAACGGGACCTGCGGGGTGCCGTCTTCGTTTTTCATCAGGTGCATCGTCATCATGATCATCCGGGCAACCCAGAAGAAGATGATGTCGAAACCGGTGACCAGCACGTCGGTGGAGTGGAATTTCTTCAGGAATTCGGTCTGCTCAGGCCAGCCGAGCGTCGAGAATGTCCACAGTCCGGAACTGAACCAGGTGTCGAGAACGTCGTTGTCCTGTTGCAGCGCAACGTCCGGGCCGAGGTTGTGCTTGGCACGTACTTCGGCTTCGTCGCGGCCCACATAGACTTTGCCCGATTCGTCGTACCAGGCTGGAATCCGGTGGCCCCACCACAGCTGACGACTGATACACCAATCCTGGATGTCGCGCATCCACGAGAAGTACATGTTTTCGTATTGCTTGGGCACGAACTGAATGCGGCCATCTTCAACGGCAGCGATTGCAGGCTCGGCCAAAGGTTTGGTCGACACGTACCACTGATCGGTCAGCCAAGGTTCGATGACGGTGCCGGAGCGGTCGCCTTTTGGCACTTTCAGGTTGTGATCGTCGACGCTGACCAGCAGGCCGGCGGCATCGAACGCGGCCACGATCTGCTTGCGCGCTTCGAAACGGTCGAGGCCAGCGTATTGCGCCGGAATCTTGCCGTCGATGCTTTCGTTCAGCGTGCCGTCGAGGTTGAACACCTGGCAGGCCGGCAACACCGCAGCGTTCTTGTCGAAGATGTTCAGCAGCGGCAGATTGTGGCGCTTGCCGACTTCATAGTCGTTGAAATCGTGCGCGGGCGTGATCTTCACGCAGCCGGTGCCGAATTCAGGATCGCAGTAATCGTCGGCGATGATCGGGATACGGCGGCCTACCAGCGGCAGCTCGACGAATTGGCCGATCAGGGCTTTGTAGCGTTCATCGTTCGGATTCACGGCCACGGCGGCGTCGCCGAGCATGGTTTCCGGGCGAGTGGTCGCGACGATCAGGTAATCCATGCCTTCAGCGGTTTTCACGCCGTCAGCCAACGGGTATTTCAGGTTCCACAGGAAACCTTTCTCGTCGTGGTTTTCCACTTCGAGGTCGGAAATCGCTGTGTGCAGCTTGGTGTCCCAGTTGACCAGACGCTTGCCGCGATAGATCAGGCCGTCTTCGTGCAGACGCACGAAGGCTTCCTTGACCGCTTCCGAGAGACCGTCGTCCATGGTGAAGCGCTCGCGGCTCCAGTCAACGGACGAACCGAGGCGGCGGATCTGACGGCTGATGTTGCCACCGGACTGATCTTTCCACTCCCAGACTTTCTCGAGGAATTTCTCGCGGCCCAGGTCGTGGCGATTCTGGCCCTGAGCCTCGAGCTGACGTTCCACCAGCATTTGCGTGGCGATACCGGCGTGGTCAGTGCCCGGTTGCCACAGGGTGTTGCGGCCCTGCATGCGGCGGAAACGGATCAGGGCGTCCATGATCGCGTTGTTGAAGCCGTGACCCATGTGCAGGCTGCCGGTGACGTTCGGCGGCGGGATCATGATGGTGTAGGACTCGCCCGCGCCTTGCGGGGCGAAGTAATTCTCGGACTCCCAGGTGTTGTACCAGGAAGTTTCAATGGCGTGCGGCTGGTAGGTCTTGTCCATGCGCGGCGGGACCCTATTGGCAGTAATTCAGGAAAAGCCGACGAGTATAGCGGGGCATGGTGGATAGGGCGAGCCGGTGGGGATGGGGTGCAAGGGCAAATTGTGGGGCTGGGCTTCTGTGGGGAGCGGATTTATCTGTGGGAAGGTAATTTATCTGTGGCGAGGGGAATTATCTGTGGCGAGGTGATTGATCTGTGGCGAGGGGATTTATCCCCGTTGGGCTGCGAAGCAGCCCCAGCATTTCATCCGTAATAAAGTGGCTGCACGCTTGACGAATGCTGCGCAGCCGAACGGGGATAAATCCCCTCGCCAGAAAGGCGCGGCCGGCAGGAGGGTTTAGTCGTTGTACTGGCTCAACAATCTTTCCAGGCGCGCGCTAAGACGGCGTTTGATTTCGGTTTCGATGTGCGGCGCAAAATCGTCAATCACGTCCTGCATGATCAATTGCGCGGCGGCTCGAAGTTCGCTGTCCAGATGCAGCAGGTCGTCGGGATTCTTGCTCACGGCCTGTGCCGGTTGTGCAGCCGGGACGGGCGCGAGCGGTTCGATGGTTGGCTGGGAGGCACTGACCGAATCGAACAACATCGGAATCTGTTCCTGGTCGTCGTCCTCGACCGTGTCGGTCAGCAGCGGCGGTTGCAGGTTGTCATCGCCGAGCAATTGACGGATCGACTCAAGGTCGTCCAGCAGGTGCGTGGGCTTTTGCAGCGGTTTTGGAGTGTCCATCAAAATGCTCAGAGTCGCTGTAAACGGTGATCTTGCAGAGAATAGCCCTGTTCGCGGTAGAAGCGAAAACTCTCCCGCGCGGCCGTGCGAATCGCCGGGTCTTCGACCACCACTTCCGCCACGCGGGCGAACTGTTTGGCAAAGGCCGGGACTTTCAGGTCAAGGTTGACCAGCAGATCCTGGTGCTGACCGCAGTCATCGCCAAGGCCCAGTACGATCAAACTGTCCGGCTCGCTTTCGGCGGGGCCATGCGGCACGAAACTTTCGCCCTTGAAAGTCCACAGGCGCGCATCGAGATCCTCGCGCTGGGCGGCATCGCTGCAATGCAGGTAGATGCGATGGCCCATGCGCCAGGCTTTTTCGGTGAGTTTGCAGGCGAAATCCAGCCGCGCCGATGGATCGGCGCTGGGCAGGATATAGAAGTCGACTTGGGTCATTGCGGTTCCTGGAATCAACTTCCGCGGAATCTGTAGGAGCGAGCTTGCTCGCGAAGTTCGTCAACGATTACGCGGGAAACCAGGTTAATCGCGGCGATCTTGAGTTTTTCGCGAGCACGCTCGCTCCTACAGTGGTCAGTAAGCGATAGTTAGGCTTTGGCTCGGTCCAGCAGGTATTGGGTCAGCAGAGGAACCGGACGGCCGGTGGCGCCTTTGTCCTTGCCGCCGCTGGTCCATGCGGTGCCCGCGATGTCCAGGTGCGCCCAGTTGAGGTTCTTGGTGAAGCGCGAGAGGAAACACGCTGCAGTGATGGTCCCGGCTTTCGGCCCGCCGATGTTGGCGATGTCGGCGAACGGGCTGTCCAGTTGCTCCTGGTATTCATCGAACAGCGGCAGTTGCCAGGCGCGGTCGTCGGCCACCTGGCCGGCGCTCAACAGTTGGGCGATCAGCTCGTCGTTGTTGCCCAGCAAGCCTGAAGTGTGTGCGCCCAGCGCCACGACGCAAGCTCCGGTCAGGGTCGCGATATCGATCACTGCTTGCGGCTTGAAACGTTCGGAATAGGTCAGGGCGTCGCACAGCACCAGACGGCCTTCGGCGTCGGTGTTGAGGATTTCCACGGTCTGGCCGCTCATGGTGGTGACAATGTCGCCCGGACGCGAAGCATTGCCGCTCGGCATGTTTTCGGCGCAGGCAAGGATGCACACCAGGTTGATCGGCAGCTGTAGTTCGAGCACGGCGCGCAGGGTGCCGAAGACGCTTGCGGCGCCGCCCATGTCGTACTTCATTTCGTCCATGCCGGCGCCCGGTTTCAGGCTGATGCCGCCGGTGTCGAACGTAATGCCCTTGCCGACCAGCGCATAGGGTTTCTCGGATTTCTTGCCGCCGTTGTACTGCATGACGATCAGGCGTGGCGGCTGGGCGCTGCCCTGGCCGACTGCGTAGAACGAGCCCATGCCGAGGTCCTTGATCTTCTTCTCGTCGAGGACTTCGACTTTCAGGCTCTTGAATTCTTTGCCGAGATTCTTCGCCTGCTCGCCGAGGAACGTCGGATGGCAGATGTTTGGCGGCAGGTTGCCCAGGTCGCGGGTAAACGCCATGCCATTGGCAATCGCGGTCGCGTGGGCGACGGCGCGCTCGACTTCAGCCTGGGCCGCCTTGATGGTCGTCAGGGTGATTTTCTTCAGGGCGCGGGGTTCGGCTTTCTGGCTTTTGAACTGATCGAACGTGTATTCACCGTCGACCAGCGTTTCAGCCAGCAAACGGGTCTTGCCGTAGCTGTCGCGACCCTTGAGCACCACTTCATCGAGCGCCAATACCGCGTCGCTGCCGCCCAGGCCTTTGAGGGTGGTGAGGATGCCGGCGATGATTTTACGGAACGGGCGGTCGGACAGTTCTTCGTCTTTGCCGATGCCGACCAGCAGGACGCGCTCGGCTTTGAGGTTTGGCAGGCTGTGCAGCATCAGGCTTTGACCGACTTTGCCGGCCAGGTCGCCACGCTTGAGCACTGCGCTGATCGCACCGCCGCTCAGATCGTCGAGTTGTCTGGCAACGGCGCCGAGTTTGCGGCCTTCGCCGACGGCGACGACCAGGGTGGCGGTCTTCAAGGTTTCTGGGCTAACGCTTTTTACAACCAGTTCCATGTCCGGGTCCCTGAATTAATGGTCAACATGCAAGTGTCTGAACTTGCCTATAAACGGTAAAGACGCAGGACACGGCCTGCGACAAAGGCCGCAGTTTGAACCTCGCTACCGGCGCCTGACAACCCTCGGTTAGTACGATCTTCAATGTTTCGGCGCACCTGTAGGAGCGAGCCTGCTCGCGAAAAATCTCACGCCACCACGGAGTACCAGGTTTGCCGCGTTAACGTTGACGACCATCGCGAGCAAGCTTGCTCCCACCGGTGTCTCCCGCCAGCGCATTGCGCAGTGACAGGCGCACCCAATCACAGGATAATGCGCCAACTTTTTTCGGCGGCTCTGTCCTGCGGGTCGCCTGATACGTTTGCTTGTTTGGCCGCCTTAGCCTGACAACCCTGGAGTGTCTGGTTTGATCGTCTTCCGTTACCTATCCCGCGAAGTCCTGTTGACCCTGAGCGCCGTCAGTGCCGTGCTACTGGTCATCATCATGAGCGGACGCTTCATCAAATACCTCGCCCAGGCGGCTGCAGGCCTGCTGGATCCGGGCTCGCTGTTCCTGATCATGGGCTTTCGTCTACCGGGATTCCTGCAACTGATCCTGCCGCTGGGCCTGTTTCTGGGGATCCTGCTGGCGTACGGCCGCTTGTACCTGGAAAGCGAAATGACCGTGCTTTCCGCTACGGGCATGAGCCAGCAGCGCCTGTTCGCGATCACCCTGTTTCCAGCTACGCTGGTGGCGTTGGTGGTGGCTTGGCTGAGCCTCAGCCTGGCGCCGCAAGGGGCCAATCAGTTCCAGCTGTTGCTGAACAAACAGGACGCCCTGACCGAGTTCGATACCCTCGAGCCGGGTCGTTTCCAGGCCCTGCGCGATGGCACCCGGGTGACATACACCGAAATGCTGTCCGATGATCGCATCAACCTCGGCGGCGTTTTCATTTCGCAGAAGAACATTTCTTCCGACAAGAAAGACCGCGGGATTTCCGTGCTGGTGGCCGAGAAGGGTCGTCAGGAAATTCGTCCCGACGGCAACCGTTACCTGATTCTCGACAACGGCTATCGCTACGACGGTAATCCGGGTCAGGCTGACTACCGCGCGATCAAGTACCAGGAGTATGGCGTTCTACTGCCCAAACCCGACGTCAGTGACGAAGTCACCGATCGTGATGCGATGACCACCCGCTCGCTGTTCGGCAGTGACGACATCCGTTCCCGCACCGAGCTGCAATGGCGTCTTTCTCTGCCGTTGCTGGTGTTCATCGTGACCTTGATGGCGGTGCCGCTGTCGCGGGTCAATCCGCGTCAGGGCCGCTTCCTCAAGTTGCTGCCGGCGATTCTTCTTTATATGGCTTACCTGAGCATCCTGATTGCCGCTCGCGGCGCCCTCGAAAAGGGCAAGATCCCGCCGGCACTGGGCTTGTGGTGGGTGCATGCGATCTTCCTGGCCATCGGCCTAGGCTTGCTCTATTGGGAGCCGTTACGCCTGAAAATGGCGAGTCGCCGCAGCGCGCTGGAGGTGACCCGTGGTTAAACTCGACCGCTACATCGGCAGCACCGTTTTCATTGCGATCCTCGCTGTGCTGGGGATCATTCTCGGTCTGGCCACGCTGTTTGCCTTCATCGACGAGATGGGCGATGTCAGCGATACCTACACTCTGCTTGATGTCCTGAGTTACGTACTGTTGACGGCACCGCGCCGGCTCTATGACATGTTGCCGATGGCAGCGCTGATTGGCTGCCTGATCGGCCTCGGCACCCTGGCCAGTCACAGCGAACTAACCATCATGCGGGCGGCGGGCGTTTCGATCGGCCGTATTGTGTGGGCGGTCATGAAGCCGATGCTGGTGCTGATGGTCGCGGGTCTGTTGATTGGCGAGTACGTGGCGCCGGCAACTGAAAGCGCCGCTCAGGCTAACCGTTCGCTGGCTCAGGGCAGCGGCGATGCGCAAAGCGCCCGGCATGGCCTGTGGCACCGTCAAGGTGACGAGTTCATTCACGTCAACTCGGTGCAACCCAATGGTGTGCTTTACGGCGTAACCCGCTACCGTTTCGACGATCAACGCCACATGCTTTCGTCGAGCTTCGCCAAACGCGCGGAGTTCGACAAGGATCACTGGCAGCTGAGCGAGGTCGCAACCACGATATTCCACGAGAAAACCACCGAGGTGGTGAACGCACCGGTCGAGCGTTGGGATGTGGCCCTCAGCCCGCAATTGCTCAGCACTGTGGTGATGTCACCAGATTCGTTGTCGATCAGCGGTCTGTGGGGTTACATCCACTACCTGGCTGATCAGGGCCTGGCGAACGGCCGTTACTGGCTGGCGTTTTGGGTCAAGGTGTTGCAACCGCTGGTGACCGCCGCACTGGTGTTGATGGCCATCTCGTTCATCTTCGGTCCATTGCGGTCGGTAACGCTGGGTCAGCGGGTGTTCACCGGTGTGCTGGTGGGTTTCACCTTCCGCATCGTCCAGGACCTGCTTGGGCCGTCGAGTCTGGTGTTCGGTTTCTCGCCGCTGTTTGCGGTGCTGGTTCCGGCGAGCATTTGCGCCCTGGCCGGGGTCTGGCTGTTGCGCCGGGCGGGTTGATCCGGGGTATTTTCCGGGTATGCCGGTCTCGAAAAAACGCCCTGGTCGTATGACCGGGGCGTTTTTGTAAGCGCCGTCTGACCTGTGAACGTGACGCTTGCACTGAGGATCAGGTACAATTCCCGGCTATTTTTCGGCGGGCTATGCCTGCAGCCTTTTTGAGTGTTGATCCGTGAGTGATTTGAGTCATATCCGCAATTTCTCCATCATCGCCCACATTGACCATGGCAAGTCGACGCTGGCCGATCGGTTCATCCAGATGTGTGGCGGCCTTGCCGAGCGCGAAATGGAAGCTCAGGTCCTCGACTCCATGGACCTGGAACGTGAGCGCGGGATCACCATCAAGGCCCACAGTGTCACTCTGTATTACACCGCGCGCGATGGCATCAAGTATCAGCTGAATTTCATTGACACCCCGGGCCACGTTGACTTCACCTACGAAGTCAGTCGGTCGCTGGCGGCCTGTGAAGGTGCGTTGCTGGTGGTCGATGCCGGTCAGGGCGTTGAAGCGCAGTCGGTTGCCAACTGCTACACGGCGATCGAGCAGGGCCTGGAAGTCATGCCGGTCCTGAACAAGATCGACCTGCCACAGGCCGATCCGGACCGCGTCAAGGAAGAAATCGAAAAAATCATCGGCATCGATGCCACCGATGCGGTCGAGTGCAGTGCCAAAACCGGCCTGGGCGTCGACGAAGTGCTTGAGCGTCTGGTTCGCACCATTCCAGCACCGACCGGCAACTACGAAGATCCGCTGCAAGCGTTGATCATCGATTCCTGGTTCGACAACTATCTGGGCGTTGTTTCCCTGGTTCGCGTTCGCCACGGTCGCGTGAAGAAGGGCGACAAAATTCTGGTCAAGTCCACCGGCAAAATCCACCTCGTGGACAGCGTCGGCGTGTTCAACCCGAAACACACCGCCACCACCGACCTCAAGGCCGGTGAAGTGGGTTTCATCATCGCCGGTATCAAGGACATTCACGGTGCACCCGTCGGTGACACCCTGACCCTGAGTTCTACGCCGGATGTTGATGTTCTGCCCGGCTTCAAACGCATTCAGCCGCAGGTCTATGCCGGTCTGTTTCCGGTCAGTTCCGATGACTTCGAAGACTTCCGTGAAGCCCTGCAAAAGCTCACGCTCAACGATTCGTCCCTGCAATACACCCCGGAGAGCTCCGACGCGCTGGGCTTCGGCTTCCGTTGCGGCTTCCTCGGCATGCTGCACATGGAAATCATCCAAGAGCGCCTCGAGCGCGAGTATGACCTGGACCTGATCACCACAGCACCGACGGTAATTTTCGAACTGCTGCTGAAAACCGGTGAAACGATTTACGTCGACAACCCGTCGAAGCTTCCAGACCTTTCCTCGATCGAGGACATGCGTGAACCGATCGTGCGGGCCAATATTCTTGTGCCGCAAGAGCACCTGGGTAACGTCATTACCCTGTGCATCGAGAAGCGTGGCGTGCAGCACGACATGCTCTTCCTCGGTACTCAGGTCCAGGTGACTTACGATTTGCCGATGAACGAAGTGGTCCTCGACTTCTTCGATCGTCTCAAATCCACCAGCCGTGGCTATGCTTCGCTGGATTACCATTTCGATCGTTATCAATCGGCTAATCTGGTGAAGCTGGATGTGCTGATCAACGGTGACAAGGTCGACGCCCTGGCGCTGATCGTGCACAAGGATAACGCGCACTACAAAGGTCGCCAGTTGACCGAGAAGATGAAAGAACTGATTCCGCGTCAGATGTTCGACGTTGCGATCCAGGCCGCCATCGGCGGGCAGATCATTGCGCGAACCTCCGTCAAGGCACTCAGAAAGAACGTATTGGCCAAATGCTACGGCGGTGACGTCAGCCGCAAGCGCAAGCTGTTGGAAAAGCAAAAGGCCGGTAAAAAACGCATGAAGCAGGTCGGCAACGTGGAAATTCCACAGGAAGCCTTCCTTGCAGTGCTCAGGTTGGATAGTTAGGTCCTATGTCGCTAAATTTCCCGCTGTTGCTGGTCATCGCTGTTTTCGTCTGCGGCCTGTTGGCATTGCTCGATCTGGTGTTTCTGGCGCCGCGTCGGCGTGCCGCCATTGCTTCCTATCAGGGCAGCGTCAGCCAGCCTGACGGCGTGGTGGTCGAGAAGCTGAACAAAGAGCCGCTGCTGGTCGAGTACGGCAAGTCGTTCTTTCCAGTGCTGTTCATCGTGCTGGTGCTGCGTTCATTCCTGGTGGAGCCGTTCCAGATTCCATCGGGCTCGATGAAACCTACCCTGGATGTGGGCGATTTCATTCTGGTGAACAAGTTTTCTTACGGGATCCGCTTGCCGGTACTCGACAAGAAAGTCATCGAAGTCGGTGATCCGCAACGCGGCGACGTGATGGTGTTCCGCTTCCCGAGCGATCCGAGCGTCAACTACATCAAGCGTGTCGTTGGCGTGCCGGGTGACCAGATACGTTACACCGCCGACAAGCGCCTGTTCGTCAACGGTGAATCGGTTGCCGAG
>JALYPE010000278.1 GCA_030856525.1 Pseudomonadota bacterium
GGCAAAGTCTGCAAACACGGCACTGACGAAGTCCTGACCACCTTCGAAATGAAGACTCCGGTGCTGTTGGACGAAGTCCGCGCTGGCGGCCGTATCCCGCTGATCATCGGTCGCGGTCTGACCGACAAGGCGCGTGCCGAGCTGGGCCTGGGCCCAACCGATCTGTTCAAGCTGCCTGAAGCCCCTGTCGACACCGGCAAAGGCTACACCCTGGCGCAGAAAATGGTCGGCAAGGCTTGCGGTCTGCCGGAAGGCAAAGGCGTGCGTCCTGGCACCTACTGCGAACCGAAGATGACTACCGTCGGCTCCCAGGACACCACCGGTCCGATGACCCGTGACGAACTGAAAGACCTGGCCTGCCTGGGCTTCTCGACCGATCTGGTGATGCAGTCTTTCTGCCACACCGCAGCCTATCCAAAGCCGATCGACGTGACCACCCACCACACGCTGCCTGACTTCATCATGACCCGCGGCGGTGTTTCCCTGCGTCCGGGCGATGGCATCATCCACAGCTGGCTGAACCGCATGCTGCTGCCGGATACCGTCGGCACCGGTGGTGACTCGCACACCCGTTTCCCGATGGGCATTTCGTTCCCGGCCGGCTCCGGCCTGGTAGCGTTCGCCGCAGCCACCGGTGTCATGCCGCTGGACATGCCGGAATCGATCCTGGTGCGCTTCAAAGGCAAGATGCAACCGGGCGTCACCCTGCGTGACCTGGTTCACGCCATTCCTTACTTCGCGATTCAGGCTGGCCTGTTGACCGTTGAGAAGAAAGGCAAGAAGAACGCCTTCTCCGGCCGCATTCTGGAAATCGAAGGCCTGGACAACCTGAGCATCGAACAAGCCTTCGAGCTGTCCGACGCGTCGGCTGAACGTTCAGCTGCCGGGTGCACCATCAAGCTGTCGAAAGAGTCGATCACCGAGTACCTGAACTCCAACATCACCCTGCTGCGCTGGATGATCGGCGAAGGCTACGGCGATCCACGCACGCTGGAACGTCGCGCCCAAGCGATGGAAGCCTGGGTTGCCAACCCTGAGCTGATGGTTGCCGATGCTGACGCGGAATACGCCGAAGTCATCGAAATCGACCTGGCCGACATCAAAGAGCCTGTGCTCTGCGCGCCGAACGATCCGGACGACGCCCGTCTGCTGTCCAGCGTTGCTGGCGAGAAGATCGACGAAGTGTTCATCGGTTCGTGCATGACCAACATCGGTCACTTCCGCGCTGCCGGTAAACTGCTGGATCAGGTCAAGGGTCAGCTGCCGACTCGTCTGTGGCTGTCGCCGCCGACCAAGATGGACGCTCACCAGTTGACCGAAGAAGGCTACTACGGCATCTACGGCAAGGCTGGCGCGCGCATGGAAATGCCGGGCTGCTCGCTGTGCATGGGCAACCAGGCACGTGTAGAGCCGAACTCGACCGTGGTATCGACTTCGACCCGTAACTTCCCGAACCGTCTGGGTGACGGCGCGAACGTTTACCTGGCTTCGGCTGAGTTGGCGTCGGTGGCTTCCATCCTGGGTCGCTTGCCGACTGTCGAGGAATACATGGAATACGCGGGCAAGATCGACAGCATGGCGGCTGATGTTTACCGCTACCTGTCGTTCGACCAGATCGCCGAGTTCCGTGAGGCGGCGGCGAACGCCAACATTCCGGTGGTTCAAGCCTAAAGCTTTACAGCAATAAAAAACGCCGCCCATCGCGAGATGAGCGGCGTTTTTTTGGCTTTGATATGAAACAACAGGTCCTGCAGGCTTCAGGCCTTACGACAACATGTCCTGCATCAACTCTTGCAACACATTCAAATCAAACGGCTTACCCAAAATCGGCGCCTTGCGCGTAATCGGGCTGTCCGTTTCACGAATCTCCTGCGGATACCCACTGATGAAAATCACCTTCAACTCCGGTCGCAATTTCACTGCAGGCTCGGCAATCTGCACCCCGGAAATCCCGCCCGGCAGGCGAAAGTCAGTGATCATCATGTCCAAGTGCGGTTTGCTCGCGAGAATCTCGAACGCCTGCTCGCCGTTTTCCGCCTTCAACACCCGGTAACCCTCACCCGACAAATAGGCAGAAAGCACCATCAGGATGGAGGGGTCATCTTCGACGATCAGTACGACGTCTTGCGCATCTTCACTCATGGGAAGCCTTTGTTCGGTCAATAGCTGCTGATACGACCGTGGGGTCGATCAGAGGTTGCGTTTATCTGGCTGTTTTCCTACAGCGGCAGACAAACACGAAACAACGCGCCTTCGCCAATCCGGCTCTCGACAGTGATGGAACCGCCATGGGCGGTCACAATCTGTTCCGAGATAAACAGCCCCAGGCCCAATCCGGCAACGGCATGCTTGGCCGTCACGCGTTCGAACTGCTGGAAAATACGCTTCTGGTTTTCCTCACTGATGCCGATCCCCAGATCCCGCACTTCCACGCGCGCCTCAGCGCCCTCACTGTACACCTTGACACTGATCGGGCTCTTGGCGCCGTAGCGCAAAGCGTTGGTGATCAAGTTAGAGATCACCTGTTCGATACGAAATTCATCCCAATTGCCAATCACCGGATGTTCGGCGTCCAAAGTGACCGAGGACTCGGCAGCATCAATCTGCGGAGCAAAATTCTGCAGCAGGCCGCGCACCAGCGTCGACAAGTCAAACCGCGAAGGCCGGATCGACAGCTTGCCCGTGCGAATGCGGGACACATCAAGCATGTCCTCGATCAGGCGGATCAGGCTTTTGATCTGGCGTTCGTCGCGGTCAACCATCGCGTGCATCTTGTCCAGCGCGAACGCTGCAGCGTTATCACGCGCCAGGTGCATCTTGCGCAGCTGGGTTTCCAGAATCAGGCCATTGAGCGGCGTGCGCACTTCATGGGCAACAATCGACATGAAGTCATCACGCATGCGCACTGCCTGCTCGAGCTCCAGCTGAGTGCTTTGCAGCTTCAGCAGCAACGCCTCCTGTTCGCGGCGGCTGCGCTCCAGAGCAATCACCTGCTCCTTCATGGCTTTGCTTTGGCGGTACAAATCGACGAAGACGTTGACTTTGCTCTTCACCGCGTGGATATCCAGCGGCTTGTGGAGGAAATCGACAGCGCCGCTTTCGTAGCCCTTGAACGCGTAGTTGAGTTCACGGCC
>JALYPE010000290.1 GCA_030856525.1 Pseudomonadota bacterium
GGTCAGTGAAGAGGTGCGGATCAAGGTCGAAGCGGCCATCAAGACGCTCGACTACGTGCCCAGTGCCGTGGCTCGTTCACTGAAAGCCAAAACCACGGCGACCATCGGACTCCTGGTGCCGAACAGCCTCAACCCGTACTTTGCCGAACTGGCACGAGGCATTGAGGATTACTGCGAACGCAACGGTTACTGCGTGATCCTCTGCAACTCCGACGACAACCCGGACAAGCAGCGCAGTTATTTGCGCGTATTGCTGGAAAAGCGTATCGACGGTCTGATCGTGGCTTCGGCTGGCGGTGATGGCGGTCTGGCGGAAGGCCTGGCCGGCGTGCGCACGCCGATGGTCATTGTCGACCGGGGGCTGGAAGGGCTTGATGCGGACCTGGTGCGCATCGATCACGAATTCGGCGCCTATCTGGCGACGCGTCATTTGTTGGAGCTGGGTCACCGGGACATCGCCACGATTGGCGGTCCGGCAAGCACCAGCGTCGCGCAGATGCGTCTTGCAGGTTACTGCCGCGCTTTGACCGAGGCGGGCGTCGAAGTGTCTCGCGGGCGCATGCTCGAGAGTGATTTCACCAGCACCGGCGGTTACAACGCCGCCGCGATTCTGCTGGAAAAGGATCCGCCCAGCGCCATTTTCGCCGGCAACGATATGATTGGAATAGGTGTGTTGCGCGCGGCTGCCGAGCGCAACATTCGTGTGCCAACTGAATTGTCGGTCATCGGTTTCGATGACATCCAGATGAGCCGTTATGTGTATCCGGCGCTGACCACCGTCGGCCAGTCCATTGTGCAGTTGGGGGAAATGGCGGCCGAAGTGCTGTTGCGCCGGATCGCCAACCCGGCTCTGCCCACCGATCAGCGGATCGTAACGCCCAGTATCGTTTTGCGGGAATCGACCGCGCCGCTCGCCGGCCGGTCTGCTCAAACTCGCTGAACCAGTAACCAGACCCGCTGAAACCGAATTGATGAGTAGCAATGTATGTCAGCAAAAGTAGTGGTGATAGGCAGCTTGAACATGGACCTGGTGACCCGGGCTTCACGTCTGCCCCGGGGCGGTGAGACGCTGATTGGCAAATCTTTTATCACCGTATCCGGTGGCAAGGGTGCGAACCAGGCCGTTGCCGCAGCGCGCCTTGGTGCGCAGGTTTCGATGGTCGGTTGTGTCGGCAGCGATGCCTACGGCAACGAATTGCGCGAGTCGCTGTTGGCCGACAACATTGATTGTCAGGCCGTCAGCACCGTGGAGGGTGCCAGCGGCGTGGCCTTGATCGTGGTCGACGATGACAGTCAGAACGCGATTGTCATCGTGGCCGGCGCGAACGGTGCGCTGACGGCAGATGTGATCGATCATTTCGATGCGGTATTGCAGGCATCGGACGTGATTATCTGTCAGCTGGAAGTGCCCGATGCGACAGTGGGCCACGCGCTCAAGCGCGGCCGGGAACTGGGTAAAACCGTGATCCTCAATCCCGCTCCGGCCAGTCGTCCGCTGCCGTCAGACTGGTACGCGGCCATCGATTACCTGATTCCCAATGAAAGCGAAGCCTCTGCCCTGAGCGGCTTGCCGGTGGACTCACTGGAAACCGCGGAAATGGCGGCGACCCGTCTGATCGCCATGGGCGCTAGCAAGGTCATCATCACTCTTGGGTCGCAGGGTTCGCTGTTTGCCAACGGGCAAAGTTTTGAGCATTTCCCGGCGCCGAAGGTGAAAGCGGTCGATACCACTGCGGCTGGCGACACCTTCGTCGGCGGTTTCGCCGCAGCGCTGTCCGCCGGCCAGAGCGAGGCCGAAGCGATCCGTTTCGGCCAGGTCGCCGCCGCGCTGTCCGTGACCCGGTCAGGGGCTCAACCTTCAATACCCACCTTGAACGACGTTAAGGCATTCAAAGCATCATGAAAAAAACTCCTCTGCTCAATGTCGCACTGTCGCGGCTGATTGCCTCGCTTGGCCATGGCGACATGGTCGTGATCGGCGATGCCGGACTGCCAGTGCCGCTGGGTGTCGAGCTGATCGATCTGGCCCTGACCCACGGCATCCCGGATTTCGTCAGCACCCTGAACGTGGTGCTTAGCGAGATGCAGGTCGAAAGCCATGTGCTCGCCGAAGAAATTCTGCAAAAGAAACCCTCGGCACTGGCGACGCTGGATG
>JALYPE010000672.1 GCA_030856525.1 Pseudomonadota bacterium
GGCCCGGTGCTATCGCGAGCAGGCTCACTCCTACAGGGTGCAAATACGGATTCAAGATTTGTGTAGGCAAAAAAAACGGTCCGCCTCCAGAGGGAAGCGGACCGTTTTTGTGTTCGGCAAACGCTCAGAGCATCAGCTCATCGCGCTCACTTGTTCAGGCGGAAATCAGCCTCGGCCGCTTCGAAACGCTGAAGCATGCCTTGAGTCGGCGCGCCCATTTTGCTGACGAAGTAGATCGCCAGGCTGGCGAAGATGAAGCCAGGGATAATTTCGTACAGACCGAGCAGCTCAAAGTGTTTCCACACGATCACGGTGATCGCGCCGACCAGGATGCCGGCCAGTGCGCCGTTGCGGGTCATGTCTTTCCAGATCACCGAGATCAGCACAACCGGTCCGAACGCCGCGCCGAAACCAGCCCAGGCGTAGCTCACCAGACCCAGTACGCGGTTTTCCGGGTTAGCGGCCATCGCGATGGCGATCAAGGCAACCAACAGCACCATCAAACGGCCGACCCAGACCAATTCAACCTGGGAAGCGGTTTTGCGGATGAAGGCTTTGTAGAAGTCTTCAGTCAGGGCGCTCGAGCACACCAGCAACTGGCAGCTCAGGGTGCTCATGACGGCAGCCAGAATGGCCGACAGCAAGACACCGGCAACCCATGGGTTGAACAGGAGCTTGGCCAGTTCGATGAACACGCGCTCAGGGTTTTCCGTTACCGGACCTGCAACTTCCGGGTGAGCCGAGAAGTAAGCGATACCGAAGAAACCTACCGCCACGGTGCCGACCAGGCACAGGATCATCCAGGCCATGGAGATGCGACGTGCATTGGCAATCGACTTCACCGAATCAGCGGCCATGAAGCGCGCGAGAATATGCGGTTGGCCGAAGTAGCCCAGACCCCAGCCCATCAGCGAAATGATGCCGATAAAGGTTGTGCCCTTGAGCATGTCGAAGTTGCTTGGGTCCTGTGCTTCGATCGCCAGGAACGTGGTGTCGACGCCGCCGGTGGCCAGCAGGACGATGATCGGCGTCAGAATCAGCGCGAAAATCATCAGGGTAGCTTGTACGGTGTCGGTCCAGCTCACGGCCAGGAAACCGCCGATAAAGGTGTAGGCAATCGTCGCCGCAGCACCAGCCCACAGCGCAGTCTCGTAGGACATGCCGAAGGTGCTTTCGAACAAACGGGCACCTGCAACGATGCCGGATGCGCAATAGATAGTGAAGAACACCAGGATCACGACGGCGGAGATAATCCGCAGCAGACCGCTTTTGTCTTCGAATCGGCTGGAAAAGTAATCCGGCAGGGTCAACGCATCGCCGTTGTGCTCGGTCTGCACGCGCAGACGGCCGGCGACGAACAGCCAGTTCAGGTAAGCACCGACGATCAGGCCGATGGCGATCCAGCTTTCGGACAAACCGGACATGTAGATGGCGCCCGGCAGACCCATCAACAACCAGCCGCTCATGTCGGAGGCGCCGGCGGACAATGCAGTCACGACGCTGCCCAGGCTGCGACCGCCCAGAATATAGTCAGAAAGGTTGTTGGTGGAGCGATAGGCCATCAAGCCGATCAGCACCATTGCTGCGATGTAGATCACGAAGGTGATCAAGGTTGGATTGCTAACGCTCATTGAGTTACGCCCTGGCTTTGTTTTTATGTAGCGGCGGTTTTTGTAAACCGCTCGCAAACGACGACGTTTGACAGACGATTATAGACCCACGCATTTCTGACTGATGTTTCCCCAGGAAAGCCATCAGCCGGTGCACCTGACTTTGTGTCGGTTGCACCTTGGCCGCGAATCCTATTCAACAAAGCAAATAAGGTGCAACCAGTTTCTCGTGAATAAGTTGCACCTAATGGTAAATATCGGACAAACGCGCTTTTTTGCTCCCTTTTAGCGCAGTTCAGGCACTCTGCTATAAGCAAAAGCACCAAGCAGGAGCGGCACTTTTGTTCCGGAATTTATTTCCTGACGAGTTGCAGATAAATCCGACAAAAAAGGGTTGCACCCGGTTGCACCTCGAAGTGGGCGCAGCTAATCTTGCCGCCAGCTGATGCCACGCAGTCGTGGCAAACATGAGGATAAAAATATGGCTACCACCACCCTTGGGGTCAAACTTGACGACCCGACCCGCGAGCGCCTCAAGGCCGCCGCGACCTCGATTGATCGCACGCCGCACTGGCTGATCAAACAGGCGATTTTCAATTACCTGGAAAAACTCGAGGGTGGTGCAACCCTGACCGAGCTGAACGGTTTGACCAAGGATGCCGACGATCACGTCGATGCGCCGCTGGATCACGCCCACCAGTGCTTCCTCGAATTCGCCGAAAGCATCCTGCCGCAATCGGTACTACGCGCTTCGATCACTGCCGCTTACCGTCGCCCCGAGCCGGAAGTGGTGCCGATGCTGATCGAGCAGGCGCGCCTGCCAGCCGCCATGGCTGAAGCCACCAACAAGCTGGCTGCTTCGATTGCCGAGAAACTGCGCAATCAGAAAAGCGCCGGCGGCCGTGCCGGAATAGTTCAGGGCCTGTTGCAGGAATTTTCCCTGTCGTCCCAGGAAGGCGTGGCGCTGATGTGCCTGGCTGAAGCGCTGCTGCGTATCCCGGACAAGGGCACACGTGATGCTCTTATCCGCGACAAGATCAGTACCGGCAACTGGCATCCGCACCTGGGCAACAGCCCGTCACTGTTCGTCAACGCTGCCACTTGGGGTTTGTTGCTGACCGGTAAACTGGTCGCCACCCACAACGAAGCCGGTCTGACTTCGTCGCTGAGCCGCATCATCGGCAAGAGCGGCGAGCCGATGATCCGCAAGGGCGTCGACATGGCCATGCGCCTGATGGGCGAGCAGTTCGTGACCGGCGAGACCATCGCCGAGGCCCTGGCCAACGCCAGCAAGTTCGAAGCCAAGGGCTTCCGCTACTCCTACGACATGCTGGGTGAAGCGGCACTCACCGAGCACGACGCGCAGAAGTACCTCGCTTCGTACGAACAAGCCATTCACTCGATTGGTAAAGCCTCCCACGGCCGTGGGATTTATGAAGGCCCGGGGATTTCCATCAAGCTGTCGGCACTGCACCCGCGTTACAGCCGTGCGCAGTACGAGCGTGTGATGGAAGAGCTGTATCCGCGCCTGCTGTCGCTGACCTTGCTGGCCAAGCAATATGACATCGGCCTGAACATCGACGCCGAAGAAGCCGATCGCCTCGAGCTGTCGCTGGATCTGCTGGAGCGCCTGTGCTTCGAGCCGCAACTGACCGGCTGGAACGGTATCGGTTTCGTTATCCAGGCATATCAGAAACGTTGCCCGTATGTGATCGACTACGTGATCGACCTGGCTCGCCGCAGCCGTCATCGCCTGATGATCCGTCTGGTGAAAGGGGCGTACTGGGACAGCGAAATCAAGCGCGCCCAGGTTGAAGGTCTGGAAGGCTATCCGGTCTACACCCGCAAGGTGTACACCGACGTTTCCTACATCGCCTGCGCGCGCAAATTGCTCTCGGTACCGGAAGTCATCTACCCGCAATTCGCCACGCACAACGCCCACACGCTGTCGGCCATTTACCACATCGCCGGTCAGAACTATTACCCGGGTCAGTACGAGTTCCAGTGCCTGCACGGCATGGGCGAACCGCTCTACGAACAGGTTGTAGGCAAAGTTTCCGAAGGCAAGCTGAATCGTCCGTGCCGCGTGTACGCGCCGGTTGGTACTCACGAAACCCTGCTGGCGTACCTGGTGCGTCGTCTGCTGGAAAACGGCGCGAACACCTCGTTCGTCAACCGCATTGCCGACCAATCCATTTCCATTCAGGAACTGGTGGCCGATCCAGTGGCCAGCATCGAGCAGATGGCGACGCTGGAAGGCGGCTTCGGCCTGCCGCACCCGCGCATCCCGCTGCCGCGTGACCTTTATGGTGCAGAGCGCGCCAACTCCAGCGGCATCGATATGGCCAACGAACATCGTCTGGCCTCGCTGTCCTGTGCTTTGCTGGCAACCGCTCATAACGACTGGAAAGCGGCGCCGATGCTCGGTTGCGCTTCCAGCACCGAAACACCTGCTGCCGTGTTGAACCCGTCCGATCTGCGTGACGTGGTGGGCCATGTTCAGGAGGCGACTGTCGAAGACGTCGACAACGCGATCCAGTGTGCCCTGAATGCTGCGCCGATCTGGCAGGCCACACCGCCCGCTGAACGTGCGGCGATCCTCGAACGTGCTGCCGACTTGATGGAAGGCGAGATTCAGCCGCTGATGGGCCTGTTGGCTCGCGAAGCCGGCAAGACCTTCGCCAACGCCATCGCCGAAGTGCGTGAGGCCGTGGACTTCCTGCGTTATTACGCGGTGCAGGCACGCAACGACTTCACCAACGACGCCCACCGCCCACTGGGTCCGGTGGTGTGCATCAGCCCGTGGAACTTCCCGCTGGCAATCTTCAGCGGCCAAGTGGCTGCGGCATTGGCTGCCGGTAACCCGGTATTGGCCAAACCTGCCGAACAAACTCCACTGATCGCGGCCCAAGCCGTACGTTTGCTGCTGGAAGCAGGCATACCGGAAGGCGTTCTGCAATTGCTGCCGGGGCGTGGCGAAACCGTTGGCGCGCGTCTGGTCGGCGACGATCGAGTGAAGGGCGTGATGTTCACCGGCTCCACCGAAGTTGCTCGTCTGCTGCAACGCAACGTAGCCGGTCGACTGGATGCGCAGGGTCGTCCGATCCCGCTGATCGCTGAAACCGGCGGCCAGAACGCAATGATCGTCGATTCCTCCGCACTGACCGAACAAGTCGTAATCGACGTTGTGTCGTCGGCTTTCGACAGCGCCGGTCAGCGTTGCTCGGCACTGCGCGTGCTCTGCTTGCAGGAAGATTCCGCAGACCGTGTCATCGAAATGCTTAAAGGCGCCATGGCTGAATGCCGCCTCGGCAACCCTGAGCGGCTGTCCGTGGACATCGGCCCGGTGATCGACGCCGAAGCCAAGGCCGGCATCGAGAAGCACATCCAGGCCATGCGCGACAAAGGTCGCACCGTGTACCAGGTGGCGATCGCCGATTCCGACGAAGTCAAACGCGGCACTTTCGTGATGCCGACGCTGATCGAGCTGGAAAGCTTTGATGAGCTGCAGCGGGAAATCTTCGGTCCAGTGCTTCACGTGGTTCGCTACAAGCGCAAAGACATCGACCAGTTGATCGCTCAGATCAATGCGTCGGGCTACGGTTTGACCCTGGGCGTGCACACCCGCATCGACGAGACCATCGCCAAGGTGATCGACAACGTCAATGCCGGTAACGTCTATGTGAACCGCAACATCGTCGGTGCTGTGGTTGGCGTACAACCGTTCGGCGGCGAAGGTTTGTCGGGCACCGGTCCGAAAGCCGGTGGTCCTTTGTACCTGTACCGTCTGTTGTCGACGCGTCCTACCGATGCGATCGAACAATCCTTCGCTCGCGGTGACGCTATCGCAGCACCGGACGTTCGTCTGCGCGATGCCATGAGCAAACCGCTGAGCGCATTGAAAGCGTGGGCCGACAGCCACAAGCTGGCTGAGCTGAGCGCCCTGTGCGTGCAG
>JALYPE010000300.1 GCA_030856525.1 Pseudomonadota bacterium
GCGGGCTTGCTCGCGAAGGGGCCAGTACATCCGAAAAATATCCTGCGCCTGACACACCGCCTTCGCGGGCAAGCCGCGCTCCCACAGGGATTTGAATATTGCCGCGAAAACTGTGTGCAACGCCGTACCTGTAGGAGTGAGCCTGCTCGCGATGGGGCCGGTACATCCGACAAATATCCTGCGCCTGACACACCGCCTTCGCGGGCAAGCCGCGCTCCCACAGTTGACCAGGGCCAGACACGAAATGTAAGCACACCGCCAATCCCCTGTGGGAGCGGGCTTGCTCGCGAAGGGGCCGGTACATCCAACAATTACTCTGCGGCTGACAAGCCGCCTTCGCCAGCAGGCTAGCTCCCACCCTGATCGTGCCCACCGTTGAATTGATGTTCGCTACTCAATTCCGGCACGCCGCCTGTCACCTCATTTCAGGCACTGAGCACCCGCCTTGGCCACTTGCGCATCCTGCTCGGCCTTGACTCCCGAAACGCCGATTGCGCCGATCACTTGCCCGTCATGAATAATCGGCACGCCGCCTTCCAGTGAGGTGAGCAATGGGGCAGAGAGGAAGGCGTAGCGTCCGCCGTTGACCATGTCTTCGTAGCCTTTTGATTCGCGGCGCCCGAGAGCCGAAGTGCGCGCCTTTTCGGTAGCGATATAGGCGGCGCTCGGGGCGCAGCCGTCGAGGCGCTCCAGTGCGAGCGGATGGCCGCCGTCGTCAACGATCACGATGGTCACGGTCCACTGGTTGTTCTGTGCTTCGCTGCGCGCGGCGGCGAGAATCCGGCTGACTTCGGCCTGGCTCAATATGGCTTTACTGTTCATCGGGTTGCTCCTGTGTCGGGGGATGACATGGCGTCTTCGACCAGCTCGATCCAATGCCGAACAGGCGTACGGCCGGCGCCATCGAGATGAGACTGACAGCCAATATTGGCCGTGGCGATGACGTCGGGGTGGCCGCTTTCCAGCGCGTTGAGTTTGTTATCGCGCAGTTGCCGCGACAACACCGGTTGCGTGATCGAATACGTGCCCGCCGAGCCGCAGCACAAGTGGCTGTCGGGTACGGCCGTGAGGTTGAAGCCCAGGCGAATCAACAGCGCTTCCACCGCGCCGCCGAGTTTTTGCGCGTGCTGCAACGTGCAGGGGCAGTGAAAGGCCAGGCGCTGATCACTGTGAAGCGCAAGCGTTTCAAGTGGTTCTTCGCGCAGTACTTCCACAAGGTCGCGGGCCAGCGCGCTGACCTTGTGAGCCTTGTCCGCGTAAGCCGGATCGGCGCGCAACAGATGACCGTAGTCCTTGATAAACGCCCCACAGCCACTGGCGGTCTGCACAATCGCCTCAGCCCCTTTTTCAATGCCCGGCCACCAGGCATCGATGTTGCGCCGGGCGCGATCCAGGCCGGCCGCTTGCGCGTCGAGGTGGTAATCCACAGCGCCGCAGCAACCGGCTTCCCGGGCGGGAATGACGCTGATGCCCAATCGGTCCAGAACCCGCGCCGTCGCCGCATTAGTGTTGGGCGAGAGGCTCGGTTGCACGCAGCCTTCGAGCATCAACACCTGGCGAGCGTGCTGCTTGAACGGGCGCGGTTTCGCCGGGACAATGTGGCGCGGCAACTTGCCTTGCAGACTGTTCGGCAGCAACGCACGGAATACCTGGCCGCTGCCAATCACCGCCTTGAACAGGCCGCGATTGGGTACCACGCCGCGCAAGCCTTCGCGCAGTAACCGTTGGTCAAGCGGGCGCGCCACCGCCGCATCCACCACCGCCCGGCCAATGTCCAGCAGGTTGTGATAATCAACACCGGACGGGCAGGTGGTTTCGCAATTGCGACACGTCAGGCAGCGATCCAGATGCAACTGCGTCTTGCGCGTGATCTCGTTGCCTTCCAGCACTTGTTTGATCAAATAGATACGGCCACGCGGCCCGTCCAGTTCATCGCCGAGCAGTTGATAGGTCGGACACGTCGCATTGCAGAAGCCGCAGTGCACGCAAGAGCGCAGGATACTTTCGGCTTCCTCGGCGCGGGGCAGTTGGCGCGACGCTTCGCTGAGGGTTGTCTGCATGGTTCAGAGCTCCGCGTACAGGCGACCAGGGTTGAAAATCCGTTGCGGATCAAGTTGCTGTTTAAGGCTGCGGTGGTAGCGCATCAAGCCCTCGGGCAGGGGCTGGAACGGGCAGTCGCTGAGCCCGTGGCTGTAGCAGGTCACGTGCCCGCCGACCTCATCGACCACTCTGCGAATAAACGCCCCTTCGGCATCCGACTTCAACCAGCGCTGGGCGCCGCCCCAATCGAGCAGTTGCCGGCCGGGCAACGACAGCCGCGCGGTGTTGTTCGGCACCGACAGGCGCCAAAGCGGCTGATCCTCATCGAAGAAGCTCAGCCGGTGCTCATTCAGATCAGCCCAGAAACCAGCGTCGAGCACCTCGCCACCGAGCCGGTCATGGGCCGCCGTTACCGACCCTTCGCCCCCTTCAAGGCGCAGATGCAGACGCTGCCCGTCGTGGCAGGCGGCGCTGATTGGCAACGGTTGCTGGCCCCATTCCGCCAGACGTAACAAAGCGCGATCGGCGTCCATTTCGAGGCTGATGCTCAGGCATTGACGTGGTTTCGGCAGCACCTTGAGCGATACCTCGGTGATCACACCCAGTGAGCCGTAGCTGCCCGCCATCAGGCGCGACACGTCGTAACCGGCCACATTTTTCATCACCTCCCCACCGAAGCGCAGGTGCTTGCCGAGCCCGGTGATCACCCGCGTCCCCAGGACGAAATCGCGCACCGAACCCGACCATGGCCGACGCGGTCCGGACAAGCCGCTGGCGATTATGCCGCCGACGGTGGCGCCGTCGCCGTAAGCAGGGGGTTCGCACGGCAACATCTGCTGCGCCTGATCCAGCACCTGCGCCAGCTCAGTCAGAGGCGTGCCGCACCGGGCGGTGATCACCAGTTCGGTCGGGTCGTAGCTGACAATGCCCCGGTGCGAACGTGTGTCGAGCACTTCGCCGGCGGTGATGCGACCCAGAAAAGCCTTACTGTTGGAGCCTTGAATGCGCAGCGGCGTGGCGTTTTGCAGCGCTTGGGTGACCTGCTCCAGCAGGGTGCCGCTGTCATCGAGATCGTGTTCGCCGGGCATCAGAAACGCTCCAGGTCGGGGAAGGGCAGCTGACCCATGTGCACGTGCATCGCGCCAAATTCGGCACAGCGGTGCAGCGTCGGAATGTTCTTCCCGGGATTGAGCAGGCCGCTCGGATCGAACGCGGCTTTAACAGCATGGAACAGCGTCAGCTCATCGCTGTTGAACTGCGCGCACATCTGATTGATTTTCTCGCGCCCGACCCCGTGTTCGCCGGTGATGCTGCCGCCGACTTTCACGCACAATTCGAGGATCTTGCCGCCCAGTGCTTCGGCGCGATCAAGTTCGCCTGGCTGATTGGCATCGAACAGAATCAGTGGGTGCATGTTGCCGTCCCCGGCATGGAAAACGTTGGCCACACGCAAATCGTATTCGGCAGACAACGTCGTAATCGCTTGCAGTACGCCGGGCAACGCGCGGCGCGGGATCGTGCCGTCCATGCAGTAGTAATCCGGAGAGAGGCGACCCACTGCAGGAAAGGCGTTCTTGCGTCCGGCCCAGAAACGCACGCGTTCGGCCTCATCTTTGGCGAGCCGCACTTCGGTGGCGCCGGCCTGTTGCAGCACGTCGCGCACGCGGTCGCAATCTGCGTGAACATCGGCTTCGACGCCGTCGAGTTCGCACAGCAGAATGGCTTGCGCCTCGACCGGGTAACCGGCGTGGATAAAATCTTCGGCCGCGCGAATCGCCAGGTTGTCCATCATCTCCAGACCGCCGGGGATGATGCCGGCAGCGATGATGTCGCCGACCGCGCGGCCGGCTTTTTCGACGGAATCGAACGCTGCCAACAGCACTTTGGCGGTTTGTGGTTTGGGCAACAGTTTGACTGTGACCTCGGTGATTACGCCGAGCATGCCTTCGGAACCGGTGAACAACGCGAGCAGATCAAATCCGGGCGAGTCGAGCGCGTGGGAGCCCAGGCTGAGGTATTCACCGTCGACGGTGAGGATGTCTATTTTGAGCAGGTTGTGCACGGTCAGGCCGTACTTCAGGCAATGCACACCACCGGCGTTTTCGGCGACGTTGCCGCCAATCGAACAGGCAATCTGCGAGGACGGATCCGGTGCGTAATACAGGCCGAACGGTGCGGCGGCCTGCGAGATCGCCAGATTGCGCACCCCCGGCTGAACCCGCGCGGTGCGTGCTGCCGGATCGATGTGCAGAATATTGTTGAAGCGCGCCATCACCAGCAGCACGCCTTTCTCCAAGGGTAAGGCGCCACCGGACAACCCGGTGCCGGCGCCTCGGGCGATGACCGGCACATGCCTTTCGTGGCACAGCCGCAACACGCCTTGCACCTCATCAAGGTGTCGTGGCAAGACCACCAGCATGGGCGTGGTGCGATAGGCAGACAAGCCGTCGCATTCGTACGGTCGCAGCTCTTCCGGCTGATGCAGCACGTCCAGATTCGGCATTCGCTCGTGCATTGCCTGAATCAGCGCGGCTCTGTCGACATTCGGCAGCACACCGTCGACGCGCTCGTCGTAGAGGATGTTCATAGGCAGTCACGGCACTCGGTTATTGTTATTCGAGGTCTGTTTCCTGTATTGCGCACCTATGCATCATTGGCCCGAGGCGGTCAGCTGTCCATGCGTTGTTGCCTGTTGGAACAGGTATTTTCAGGGGCTTAACGGCGCCCCTGGAAAAACCTCAGGCCGATCAGGACGTTATCGTTTTCAGCTTATGGGCGCGAATCATCCGCGGTCTCGGTCCCGAAGCGGATCTGCTCGGGATCACCAAGCGAGCTGTAATGCTTGCGCAACTTGCGCAAGTCCCGAGTGCCCATTTTGTCCAGCGACAAGGTGGCGTTCTGCGCTTCCTTGGTGGCCCGAATCAGCTCGTCGATTTTCAAATGCAGGATGTCGTTGTCGCGGTTTTGCGTGTTCTGGATCAGGAACACCATCAGGAAGGTGATGATCGTGGTCGAGGTATTGATGATCAGTTGCCAGGTGTCGTTGTAGTTGAAAAACGGACCTGTCACCGCCCAGGCAATGATTAGCACGATGGCAGTCAAAAAGGTCTTCGAACTGCCGGCGCGGTTGGACAGGGCTTGGCAGAATTTAGAGAATTTCATGAGTCGAGCTCTTGCTAGTGGTTTGAGTCAGACCACAGCACGTTGCTGAAATTCTTTCTTACAAGTTTGCGAGGCATGATTAACTTTTTATCCGGGCACGGAAAATTCTGGAGCAGCCGAACTCACCCCGACTCAAAAGCCCGCCTGTGAAACAGGCTGAACATTTCTCACCCTTTGCAGGCGTCAGTCCGCTGCAGACTTCTCGTCGTTGGGCTGTCCTTTGGCCAGTATGTAGCAGGGGTGGAGGTGGCCATTGGGATGCGTGGTGACCACGACGGAAAGCAGCTTCCAGCCTTCGCGAATTTTCATGTTGGCGTCATTGGTGGAAACGGCTTCCATGATTTGGTAAGCCTCGGACATCTGCATGGGGTCACTCACTTTTTCTGAATTCATCCATTAGGCACGTGGTCGGCGTGCAGGTTCAGACTGATACACCGTCAGTCAACGAGAGCCACACTGATCGATCAGCCCCAGTCGAGGCACGATAGTGCGCGGCTCCAGCAGTGCACCCGGCGCCACCACCGCGTTGGCGCCGATCCGCACGCCGTCACCCACC
The DNA here is from genome assembly GCA_030856525.1 of Pseudomonadota bacterium. Classification (GTDB taxonomy): domain Bacteria; phylum Pseudomonadota; class Gammaproteobacteria; order Pseudomonadales; family Pseudomonadaceae; genus Aquipseudomonas. The sequence continues at coordinate 5,759 of JALYPE010000300.1, forward strand.
AGTGCTCCGAACTTGCAGACGCCTGTTTCGATAATGCGTTGATTGAACAGAATCGTGATGTTCGCGCCCTCGAACTCATTGCGGTAGTTGGCGATAACGGCGCCGGCCTCGACATTGACGTTTTCGCCCAGCAGCGAATCGCCCACGAAATTGAAGTGCGCCAGCCTGCTGCCGTCCAGCATGAAGCTGCTCTTGAGCTCACAGGCGGGGCCGATGATGCAGTGGCTTCCCAGGTAAGTGCCGCCGCGAAGGTACGCGCCTGCTGCAACAAAACAATGCGGACCGATCACCACTGGCCCTTTGAGGGTTGCCCCCGGCTCAACCGTGGCGGTCTCGTGTACCGCGACGTTTCCCTGCAGACGGTAACCGGGGCCGAGTCTCCCGAGCAGCGTCAGCACAAACTGTTCGGCGGCCTGGGTGATATGCCAGGCCTGCGCAGCCTTGTTGGCTAACCCGAGAACCTGCCAACGGGAAATGAATCGGGAGATACCAGTTTCAGTCATTGCAAAAAACCTCGTGGTCGGGCCTTTGAGGATGGGACGCGTACAGTGACAGCTCGCTAACCGCGCTTCTTCACGGGCCGATCCGGTTGAAGCAGTCGCGTCACTGCCAGCACCAGTTCATCCAGCGACCACGGTTTGTGCAGGTAGACCGTGGAGGCGGGCAGTGTCTGCGGATCCAGCAGATAACCAGAAGTGAGAATGGCGGCGATGTGTGACCATTGTCCCCGCACCATCTCGATGAATTCCGTCCCTTGAACCTGCCCGGGCACGCCGTGATCGGCGATCACCAGACGGCACTGCTCATGCGCATGCAACAGATAGGTCAAGGCATCGTCGGCCGTGTCGAAGGCGATGGCCTTGGCGCCGATTTCCTCAACAATGTCCACCATCAACGAACGCAGTGTCGGATCGTCCTCGACGACGATGATTTCGCCCTCGATTGGCGATATTCCTTCCCAATTTACTTTCACCCATGGATTCCTTAGCCAGGCCCGGCGGCCGACGTCACTGAAGTCAGTGTCTGAGTGTATGTGGGATTGGGCAATGTGCTCGATGAAAAATCATCCGTTTCATGTCCCAGGTCAACGAATGGTTTTATTCCGCCGTCGAGCCCGAAGGCCCGACCTTCCCACCACATTCATTCACCTCGTCCCGGCGGCTCTCACGTCTGTCCGGCGTGTCCGTTGGCTTCATCCCCAGCAGCGGCAAACCCAGCAACGTTAGGCCGATACCGGCCAATGCGCTGATGGGCAACGGATCGCCGAACTGCAGCCACGCCCACAGCAGCGTGATCGGCGGCGCCAGAAACAGTGCGCCGCTGATCCGCTGGACGCTGAAGCGTTGCAGGCACAGCCAGTAAAAACCATAGCCACCCACCGTTGCGAAGAACACCAGCCACGCGACGCCCGCAGCGAAACCCGCACTGGCCGGTGGCAGCAGCCCACCTTCAAAGTACGCCAGCACGGCGAATACTGGCGTCACGGCACAGACCTGAATGAACAGCGCAGTCGGCGCTGGCATCGAGACGCCGGGGGTGGCTTTCTGGTACAGCGTCGCGGCCGCCAGCGAGAACACCGCCAGCAGGGGCAAAACATACGCCCACAGATTGGCAGCCGACCATTCGACGCTGGCGCTGCTCGCCACCAGCATGCCCAGCACACACAGAGCCAGGCCCAGCCATTGCCAGCCTTGCGTGCGTTGCCCCGGTACGCAACCGGCCAGCACCACAATCGTCAATGGCAACAGGTTGGCGATAACTGCAGCCGTCCCGGGGGCGACACCCAGTTGAATGGCGCCGGCGATCGGGCCGATGTAGCCGCCAATGGCGAACAGACCAAGCAGACTTTGATGGATGACATCGCGGCGGCGCAGTGCTCGCAGTCCCTTCCAGGCGAAGGGCAGCAGCACGGCCGCGGCGAGAATGAATCGCCATAGCGATGCGAGGTAGACGCCGCCCTGATCGGCCGCGTAGCGGTAACCGATAAAACCGGAACTCCAGCTGACGACCATGGCGAGCAGAAGCAGGGCGCTCGCCAGCAGAGAAACTCGAGGTATGGCAACGTTCATCGCGTGGCACCGGACAGTGGGCTTGATCCGATGGTATGAAGGAACCACTGGTGCAATCAAACGATACGATCAGCACTAATGATGCAGGAATCAAGAACCATGTCCGAGACCCTCGAGATTGATCTGCTGCGAACGTTTCATGCCATCGTGCGCTTTGGTCAGTTTCTCGCCGCATCGCATTTTTTGAACAAAAGTCCTTCTGCAGTGAGCCTGCACGTTCGGCGTCTGGAAGCGTTGGCGGGTGGACGGCTGCTGGAGCGTGATAACCAGACCGTGACGCTGACGCCACTGGGTCGACGCTTCGCGCTGCAAACCGCCGAACTGTTGCAGCTGCACGATCGCCTGCTGGCCGGCTTTACCGCGCCGGTAGCCAGTGGGCGGATCAGGCTGGGAATCTCCGAGGAATACGCCGCAGCCGTGCTGGGCTGTACGTTGCCGCACCTGACCTCGGATTTTCCGGGCATCGAACTGGAAGTGGAAACCGGAAACAGTGGGCGCTTGAGCGTACGCCTGGAGCGCGGGCAGCTGGACATGGCGTTGTTGGTCGAGCCGGTTGACGTGGCGGCACCGGACACGCGTTGCGTAAAAACCTTCGGGGTGACCGAGCCTGTCTGGGTCGCCGCGCACGACTACACGCTGGACCCGAGCAAACCGGTGCCGTTGGCGTTGCACAGTAAAGGCTGCCCGTATCGTGCAGTGGCGATCGACAACTTGTCGCGTCTGGGTCGACGCTGGCGCACGGTGATCATCAGTGCTGGCGTTACCGCGCTCGACGCTGCCATCGAGGCCGGTCTGGCAATTGGCATTGTCGACCGCGCCCGGGTCGGTGAAGGCATGCGCGTGCTGACGCTGGCAGACGGATTTCCCGAATTGCCGGTGCACGAATTGCGTTTGATGTCAGCGCCCGGCGAGTTGAGTGCGGCGGCTGAAGTGCTGGTGGGTTTGATCGGCCATGATTTTCATCGTTGAGCCGACATTCCACCGTCCTCTTGTAGCAGCTGGCGCAGCCTGCGTCCGGCTGCGAAGCAGTCGCAGAGTTGACGAATTTTACGACTGCTGCGC
>JALYPE010000318.1 GCA_030856525.1 Pseudomonadota bacterium
CGCTGATCGAACCGTGGCGCCCACAAAACCCAATGTAAGGAAGCTTTAATGGCCGTTGCCATCGACCAACCGGTTGCCGACTTCGAAGCACCTGCCACCAGCGGGCAGACCGTCAGCCTCGCGAGCCTTAAAGGCAAGCAGGTGGTGATCTACTTTTATCCGAAAGACAGCACCCCCGGTTGCACGACTCAGGGTCAGGGCTTTCGCGATCAGCTGGATGCGTTCAAAGCGGCGAATACCGAAGTTTTCGGGGTATCGCGCGACAGCCTCAAGTCCCATGAGAACTTTAAGGCGAAGCAGGCGTTCACGTTTGAATTGATCAGCGACAAAGAAGAAGCCCTGTGTCAGTTGTTCGATGTGATCAAGCTGAAAAAGTTGTATGGCAAGGAATACATGGGTGTTGATCGCAGCACATTCCTGATCGACAAGGATGGCGTGCTGCGCGAGGAATGGCGTGGCGTAAAAGTGCCGGGGCATGTGGATGCGGTTTTGGTGGCAGCTCAGGCGCTCAACAAGGCTTGATAGATGTGGCGTCTTCCTGGACGCCATCACCAGCAGGCTGGCTCCCACATTAGATCGAGTTGGCCAGACATTTCTGGTTGATTTGTGGGGTGTGGGCCTGCTGGCTCCGACCATAGCGCGCATTGTCGGGACGAACTCGGTTCGATGTGGGAGCCATCCTGCTGGCGATGGGGCCATCGGTCCCACCGCAACATCCCGATTTTTACAACAAGGGCGCTACCACCGGCTCCTTGCGCGGCCACGCATCCAGCACAGCCTTGAACAAGGTCGCCAACGGAATTGCGAAAAACACGCCCCAGAATCCCCATAACCCGCCAAACAGCAGCACCGCGCAAATGATCGCAACCGGGTGCAAATTGACTGCCTCGGAGAACAGCAGCGGCACCAGCACGTTGCCATCCAGCACCTGGATGATCCCGTAGACCGCCATCAAATAGATGAACTGGTCACTCCAGCCCCACTGGAACAGCGCAATCAGCAGCACCGGCACGGTCACCACCACAGCTCCGACATACGGCACCACCACCGACACCCCCACCAGCAATGCCAACAGCGCCGCATAGTTGAGCCCGAGCACCACAAAACCAATGTAAGTCGCCCCGCCGCAGATAAAGATTTCGATGACTTTACCGCGGATGTAATTGGCGATCTGCCGGTTCATTTCATGCGCGACCCGAGTGATCAGTGCCCGCTCGCGCGGCAGATACCCACGCACCCATTCGCCGATGATCTGCCGATCCTTGAGGAAGAAGAACACCAGAATCGGCACCAGCACCAAGTAGATCATGATGTTGACCAGCAACGGCAGGCTCGACAGCGAAAACGTCAGCGCCCATTGGCCGAAGTTGCCGATCTCGCCCCTCGCCACTTCAATGGCGCGCAGTACCTGCTCATCCGACACCAGGTGCGGGTAGCGCTCGGGCAGCAACAACAACAGCGACTGCCATTTGGCGAGCATCCCGGGCAGCTCGTTAAACAGCGTGATCAGTTGATGCCACAACAACGGCACCACGACCACAATGAACACCATCAGCACGCCCATGAACAATGCGAACACCAGCCCCACCGCAACGCCGCCGGGCATGCGCAGACGCTCAAGCGTTACCACCAGGCCCTGCATCAAATAGGCCAGCACCATGCCAGCCAGCACGGGCGCGAGCATGCCGCCCAGGGTCAGCACGGCGGTAAACGCCAGGACCAGCAGGACCGCCAGCACCACCGCTTCTTCATCGGAGAAATAGCGCTGGATCCAGTCGCGTAATACTTTGAACATCAATAATCCTTATTCTCGAAAGCCGCAGGTCTCAGGCTTTTTTCAACCAGTAACGATAGACGCCCGCCTCGTCCTCTTCGCGCAGCAGCGTATGACCGGCCAATCGCGCGAAGGTGCGGAAGTCGCGCTGGGAGCCCGCGTCCGTGGCGATCACCTTGAGCACCGCGCCGCTGGCCATTCGATTGAGTTCCAGTTTGGCCTTGAGCAAAGGCAACGGACAATTCAGGCCGCTGGCGTCAAGTTCAGCATCGTGGGCTACAGCGTCGGTCATTGAATCACTCCGGGTCTGGGGTCGAGCCGCTTAGAATATCTGGTCCCGGGCCTACTGTCCGGCTACAGTAAGGTCTTTGTCGACTAAGGCTTTGTGCATGACTTTTCTGCGCCCTACCCTGCTGACGCTCGCTTGCCTGCTCGCCTCACCGGGCTTCGCCGACGACCTGCCGTCACTCGGCGATGCCAGTTCTGCCATAGTCTCGCCGCAACAGGAATATCAACTGGGTCGGGCCTGGCTGGCGCTGTTGCGCAGCCAGGTCTCCCAGCTCAACGACCCGCAACTCAAGGACTATGTCGAATCCAGTGTTTATCGACTGGTGGAGACCAGCCAGGTCAATGACCGGCGCCTCGAATTCATCCTGATCAACAGTCCACAGCTCAACGCCTTTGCGGCGCCGGGCGGGATTGTCGGGGTCAACGGCGGTTTGTTTCTCAACGCCCAGACCGAAGGCGAATTTGCCTCGGTACTGGCTCACGAATTGGCTCACTTGTCGCAGCGGCACTTCGCCCGTGGCGTTGAAGCACAACAGCGCATGCAGGTGCCGATGATGGCCGCGCTGCTGGCGGGTATTGTGATTGCTGCGGCCGGGGCCGGTGATGCCGGGATCGCGGCGATTGCCGGCTCGCAGGCAGCGGCCATCCAGGAACAACGACGCTTCTCGCGCCAGAACGAGCAGGAGGCCGACCGCATTGGCATCCTCAATCTGGAAAAAGCCGGGTACGACCCACGCTCGATGCCGAGCATGTTCGAGCGGTTGGCGCGGCAATATCGCTTCGATGCCAAGCCACCGGAATTTCTCCTGACTCACCCGGTTACCGAATCGCGCATTGCCGATACCCGCAACCGCGCCGAACAGGCCAAAGCAGGCGGTATCGAAGACACCGTGCGCTACCAGCTGATTCGGGCACGGGTGCAACTGATCTACGAAGAAACGCCGGGGCTGGGTGCCAAGCGATTCCGCGCTCAACTCGATGAGAATCCGAAAAGCGATGTGGCCCGCTACGGTCTGGCCATCGCCCAAATCAAGGGCGGACAGTTGAACGAGGCTCGCGAAAATCTCAAGGTGCTACTGGCCAAATCACCCAACGAGATTATCTACAACCTCGCTCAGGTCGATCTCGACATCACCAACAATCGCCTGCCCGATGCGCAATCACGAGTCGACCGCTTGCTGACGATGTATCCAGGCAATTACCCGTTGAATTCGGTTCGAGTGGATCTGCTGCTCAAACAGAACCGTGCTCCGGAGGCTGAAAAAGCGCTGGAAAACTTGCTCAAGAGCCGCCCGGACGACCCGGACGTCTGGTACATGGTTGCGGAAACTCGCGGCCTGTCGGGCAACATCATTGGCCTGCATCAGGCCCGTGCCGAATACTTTGCGTTGGTCGGCGATTATCGCCAGGCAATTCAGCAACTGGACTTTGCCAAGCGCAAGGCCGGCACCAACTTCCCGCTGTCCTCGCGTATCGACGCGCGTCAACGGGAGTTGATGGAACAGGAGCGCATGGTCAAGGACATGATGGGCTAACACTTTTGCGCAGGCAAAAAAAACCGCCTCAATTGAGGCGGTTTTTTTGTTTGACCTGCAGCCGAATTATTCAGCCAGTTTGAAGGTGATGAAGCTAGCGCGACCTTGACGCAGAACCCGCATCGACACCGAGCGGTTTTTCGGCAACGCCTTGGCGATGTCGGTGAACTCCTTGGAAGAGCCAATCGCCTGGTTGTTCAGGTGAGTGATCACGTCGCCAGGCTGCAAGCCAATCTGGGAAGCAGGACCGTCCTGAACTTCCTTGATGACCACGCCGCCCTTCAGGTCGTAGGTTTTCTTCTGTTCATCTGTCAGCTCGGCGACCGCAACGCCCAAGCGATTACTGCTGCGCTCGGCGCTGGATTTGGCCAGCGAACTTTGTTCGTCGCCTTCCTCGGGAATCGTGCCAACCGTGAGCTCGACATTCTTGCGCTTGCCATCGCGGATCACTTCCAGGTTGGCTTTCGAGCCTGCCTTGAGTGCGCCAACGAGGTGCGGAAGGTCGGCAGACATGACGATCGCCTGACTATTCATGCTCAAGATTACGTCGCCTACTAGCAGACCACCTTTGGCAGCCGGACCGTCCTCCTGGATCTGCGCAACCAGTGCACCAGCCGGTTTATCCAGCCCGAACGATTCGGCCAGGTCTTTGCTCACTTCCTGAATCACCACGCCCAACCAGCCACGGCTGACCTTGCCACCCGTCTTGAGTTGATTGGAAACGTCCAGCGCGACGTCGATAGGGATCGCGAACGATACGCCCATGAAACCACCGGAACGGGTGTAGATCTGTGAGTTGATGCCGACAACTTCGCCCGCAAGGTTAAACAGTGGACCACCTGAGTTGCCCGGGTTGATCGGCACGTCAGTCTGGATG
>JALYPE010000331.1 GCA_030856525.1 Pseudomonadota bacterium
GCCCAGGGTCCAGACCACCAGCGCGAGTAACAGCAAGGCACAAGTGAAGAGACGGTGGCCGGGTTGCCAGGCGGGTCGCAGCGCTTCTTTGGCCTGTACAAAGAACTCGCTCAGGCGCTGTCGGTCATCGGCAGACGGAGCCAGGACCGGCCCCCAGAAGCCCGGGTTGAGAATACTGCGGGTGCTGAGCGTCAGTTCGCTTTCAAGCAGAGTGCGCCGAATTCCGGCGATTTGAGTGATGAGTTCGGTGGCGCTGGTTTTCAATGTGGTCAGGGTTTTCAGGCTGGCGTCGACCTTATGTTTCTGCTCGGTCAGCGTGACCCGTTGTGCGGCGATCTCCGATTGTTCCGCAGCCACCTCATCGTCCGGCGCCGGGCCGAGCACACTCAGTTGCGCGCCCAATTGAGTTTGTACTGGCAGCAGCGCTGCGGTCAGCCGATCGACATCAAGAATGAATATCTGCACCAGGTCCTGCGGACCTTCCAGCTGGTTGTAATTGTCGACCAGCGACACCTGCTGTTTGAGGGTGTCCAGGCGCAGTTGCAGGGCTTGCAGCTCGCTTGGCGAGACGGCCAGTGCTGCGATGCCGGCGCGGGGCACTGCGGTTTCCGGCAGCTCAGCCGCGGACAGCGTTCCGGCAATCGTCACGAAAAGCGTTAAGACGACAAGGATCGTTGCGTTTAATGCATGACGCATGGAATGGCTCGACTTGTTGATCACCCAGCCTATGAGGTTAGGTCAAGCTGCGGTGGCCATAATAAAAGTTTGAGCGGTGCAAAAAGGTGCCTGAGCCGTATATCGGAATGCGGGAACGCTCGACGCCAGAGATTCTCCAAACGAGGACAGTCCTTTGGGTGGAGTTTGAGCATGAATAGCGAACGGAAGCAGCAAGCCCTCGCGGCCTGGTATCAGCTTTTGAACGAGCCGTTGATCCGTATGGATTGTGAGGATCAGTACGACGAGTTGCTCAAGGCGGCTGATGAAATGGAACGGTTGGAGATCATCAACAGCACTGAATGGCGACAGCTTGTTCGTGAAGCGGGGCTGGCGTTCGCCAATGCGACCGCAGGCGTAGAGGGCGGAACATAGCGACAACGTTAAATCACATTCACTTTGGCCTGTTGCGTAAACCATCCCATGATCAGCGCGCAGGCCGGATGACTTGCCGCTGAGGGCTGCAGGCTTAGCGCGTAAATCCCGCGGGTTTTCAACGGCTCGCCAAAGGGGATCTTCAGCACACCCCGTTCAATTGATTCCCCTGCCAACGTCATGTCCGTCATTGCCACACCCAGCCCCCGTGCAGCGGCATCGAGAGCCAGCTCATCCAGGTTGAACGGAATGTGCCGATAGGCTTCCAGCGCTTTGCCGCCATTAGCCGCCAGCCAGCGCACCCAGTCGTTCTTGTCGGCTGAACGGTGCAGCAGGGCAAATTTATCCAGATCATCCACCGTGTCCAACGGCTTGCCGGTATCCCCTGTGCCCAACGCGCAAACCGGCACTAACGCCTCTTCGAATAACGTCAGGCTGTCGTTGTCAGTGAGCGGTTCGGGCAGATAGCGGATGTACGCATCGCTGTCAGCAGCCGGCTCCACGAGTTCGGTCGCCACGGTTTCGATCGATAACAAAACCTGCGGATGATGCCGATAAAACTCACTCAGTCTTGGCAACAACCAGCGCACCGCAAGCGAAACGTGCATGCGAATGCGGAAGGGACGTTCCTGGGGTGCCAGACGGTCCTCCAGCGCTTTCAGCTGCGCCAGAATAGTGCGCGTCGTGGCCAGCACCTGTTCACCTTCAGACGTCAGGCGAACGCTGCGGCTGCTTCGCACGAACATCGGCATGCCGTAGTGACTCTCTACTTGCTGGACCTGACGGCTCACCGCGCTTTGGGTCAGACACAACGTCGACGCGGCCTGGGTGAAGCCGCCCGTATCAGCGACTGCTACCAAGGCTTGCAAGGCTTGCAGTGAGGGCAGGTGATGAATGTTGTCCATGCGTTTTGCGAATACCTGGATGAATTTATAACGTTGGTTCGATCGGTCCGCTGCCTTTAAATTATGACCATGGCCGGCGCGGTAGTTTGCGGATCATGCGATTTGAGCATGGTAACTTCAAGGGGTTGCGCCAAACGATTGTCCAGTGAGGTGACGCATGATTAATGAGTGTGGCTGGATTGCGCAGACGGAATACGCTCCCGCTCGCAGTCCCCTGAAAGGCGTGGAAAAGGCTGATTGGCTGATTATCGGCGCCGGAATCACCGGGCTGAGCGCCGCGCACACCTTGGCTGAAATGCATCCGCAGGCGCGCATCGTCATCGTTGATCGGCAACGGGCGGCGCAGGGTGCTTCGGCGCGTAATTCGGGGTTTGTGGTGGGCCATGAGCATCCGGCGACAGACGAACTGATCGGCCATCCCGGTTTCGCCGGTTATGAGGTCGACACCACGATCTCGCGGGCGGCCAGTGACGAAGTCCGCCAGCGTATTGCCCGCCATGCGATCAAATGCGATTTGAGGGATTGCGGCTATTTCTTCGCGGTCAACGATCCCGACAAATTGACCGATGTCGACGCCAAACTCGCGACCTTGGGCGCTGTTGGCGCCGCCGCCCAGTTTCTCCAGGGCGATGAGCTGCGCAAGAAACTCGGCACCGCGCATTATCAGGCCGCGATCTGGTGCGGCAACGGTAACGCGTTGCTGCAACCGGCGAAATATGTGAGGGGTTTGCTGGAAGCGCTGCCGCCTGCGGTGACGCTGTTCGAAAACACCGACGTCAGTGGTTTCGAGCGGATGAGCAACGCGCGCATACGTGCCAACAGTCAGGGAGGCAGCATTGAAGCGAGCAACGTTCTGGTGTGCCTCAACGCATTCATTCCCCGCGCAGGCATCGCCAACAGCGCGACGTTTGCGATGGAGCTCAGTGCCAGCCTCACGCGCCCGCTCACCGACGCGGAGTACGCGGCCATCGGTGCCGTTGAGCCGTGGGGCGTGCTTTCCACCCGGCCGCTCGGCGCGACCGTACGGCTGACGCCGGACCGTCGGGTGATGATTCGCAACACCGCCGAATATCGTTCTCGGGATCTGTCCACCAGCGAACTTGCGCTGCGCCGCCAACACCATGCACTCGGTCTGCAACGGCGTTTTCCATGGCTCACGGAAGAAGACATCCAGCACACCTGGACCGGACACCTGAGCGCGTCGCGCAGTGGCCAACCGTATTTTGCCAAGGTCGAGGAGGGCGTCTTCGCCGTCGCAGGCTGCAATGGTTCGGGCGTCGCACGAGGAACGCTGTGGGGACGCTTGCTCGCCGAACTGGCCTGCAACGTCGACTCGCCGCTACTCGAATCAGTCATGCACAGGGCGCGCCCAGGCTGGCTGCCGCCGCGCCCGTTGCTCGATATCGGTGCCCTGCTGCGCATGCGTGTGGAAGCAATCCGGGCCCGATCGGAAATCTGAAAAACCACCCTCCAAAAACAACAAACCCAGGTGATTGCAATGCGCATTAATCCGATATCCGTAATGGCAGTGCTGACGACGCTGTCGGCAGGCGCCCACGCCGAAGAAACCGTGAACATCTCCAACTGGAACAGCTACATCGCCGACGACACGCTGGCCAGCTTCACTCGCCAAACCGGGATCAAGACCACGTACGACATTCATGACAGCAACGAAGTGCTGGAATCGAAACTGATGACCGGCAATACCGGTTACGACGTGGTCAGCCCTTCCAACCACTTTCTGTCGCGACTGATTAAGGCCGGTGCCGTACAGAAGCTGGACAAGAGTCAGTTGCCGAACTGGAAAAACCTCGACCCGGCGCTGCTGAAAAAACTCGAAGTCAACGACCCTGGCAACCAGTACGGCTACCCGTACATGTGGGGGACGGCGGGGATTGGCTACAACGTCGAGAAGATCAAGGCGATTTTCGGCAACACCGATATCACCCGCTCATGGAAACTGTTTTTCGATGAAGAGAACATCAAAAAACTCAGCCAGTGCGGCGTGGCAATCATCGATAACCCGACGCAAGTTTTGCCGATCACCCTCAATTACCTGGGGTTGCCCGCTCACAGCCACGACCCCGCCGATTACAAAAAAGCCGAGCAGGCGCTGATCAAGATCAGGCCCTACGTGCAGTATTTTCATGCCTCGAAATACATCAGCGACCTGGCCAACGGTAATGTTTGCGCAGTCATCGGTTTCAACGGCGATGTCGTGCAGGCGGCGGCGAGCGCCAAGGAAGCCAATAATGGCATCAACATCGCCTACTCGATCCCCAACGAAGGCTCGACCTTGTGGTTCGACATGGTGGTCATGCCGAAAAGTGCTCCGCACGCCGCGAATGGCTACGCCTACATGAATTACCTGCTGACCCCCCAAGTCATCGCCAACATCAGCAACAGCGTGCATTACGCCAACCCCAATCTGGCGGCGGATGAGTACGTGACGCCTGCGGTGAAGCAGGACCCGGCGATCTACCCGCCGAGCAGCGTGCTCGACAAATTGTTCACCGTCGAAGAGCTACCAGCGGCTATCGCCCGGTTGAGCACGCGCCTGTGGACCCGATTGAAAACCAACACCTGACCTCGGCAATGTTAATGGGCCTGCAAATCCTGTCACTCATGCGAAGGTTGTCGGGGAGGGCATCCAGGTATGAGCGGCCCATACATTGGTATGGGGCCGCTTCAGGTGTAGGCCAGCAAGCGGCCGCATAGGATCACCGAGAACCACAAGGCAATCGACAACAGCGCCTGACCCTTCGCAAGCGCGGGGGAGGGAACGTCGGTGTCCCAGCGGCTGACCGTGCGATAAATGCCGACGTGGAACAACGCGGCATTGATCCCGGCCGTCGCAATCAGGCCAAGCTTCAGGATGAATACGTTGTTGGAGGCGAAGTCGTGCGGATGAGCGCTAAACATCATCAGCCCGGCAGGCACGATCAGCAGCAGCGCAGCCAGGGACCAGATCAGCAAGTGGCGAGCCAGCGCCGTTACCTCGATACCTTTGGAGAGCCCGAGCACGCGCAGATCGAACATCACCACGGAGCCGACCAGCACCGTGAAGCCGATGATGTGCAGCACTTCCACAAGCGGGTACAGCCACAGCTCCCCGCGCATCGCCGCACCCAGCGCCGAGTCGCCGAGCCAGTCCAGCCAGCCTGGTCCGGCGGCGCTGTCACTGCCCTGCATCAGCGCAGCTCGATGGTCTTGTCGTCGACGGAGATACGCTCGGCGCGCAGTTCATCGGCTTTCTCGCGGTTGGGATAGCCCACCACCGTGGCCTTTTGTCCGACCTTTAGCATCTCCGGCGACAGTCCACGATTTTCCATGCGTGACGGCGGAGCAAGGACTACATTCCAGGTTTTGTCCGTGGTCTTGAGCTTGATCAAACCATGAGGATGCGAATAGCCAGTCTCTTCTATGGTGCCGTTCAGCACCCTCTCATTTTTGGAGTCGTATTCGCTCCAGCCGTGATG
>JALYPE010000385.1 GCA_030856525.1 Pseudomonadota bacterium
CGAACGACCCGCCACCGTGGCTCCAAACACCACGCAATCCTGGCCGGTGTAGCGGTGCAGCAACAGGCTCCACGCGGCTTGCATCAAGGTGTTGAGGGTCACTTTCTGTTGCCGGGCAAACTCGCAAAGACGCTGGGTTACGCGGCTGGACAGGGCGACACGATGTTGCTCGCTACCCTCGGCCCCTACCGGTGGCCGCAAGGCTTCGGCCAATAGCGTTGGCGCTTGCAGCGGTGCCAATGCGGTTCTCCAGAATTGCTCGCCGGCGACGGCGGACTGCTGCTGCAACCAGCCCAGATAATCACGGTATTGCCCGGCCGGCGTCTGTAGCGGCTCGCCAGCGCAGTAGTGCCGGATGACTTCGGCGAGCAACTGCGCGTTGCTCCAGCCGTCCATCAAAATGTGGTGACTGGTGTAGATCAGGTGCCAGTCATGGGTGCCGGTGCGCACCAGCTTCAGGCGAAACAGCGGCGCGCAGCCCAGTTCGAAACCCTGGGCACGTTCGGTGTCGGCCAGCGTGTCGGTGTCGGATGCCTCAAGTACTTCAAGCGGCAACGCGACTTGCCGGACGATCGCCTGATGCGCGGTGTCGAGGCCTTGCCAGTGGACGCTGCTGCGCAGGATGTCGTGGCGCTCCAGCGCAGCCTGCCAAGCCTGTGCAAAACGCTGCGGGTCAAGGCCTTGAATGTCCAGGCGTAACTGACTGATGTAGGCGCCGGTTTCGGGTTCGTACAGTGCATGGAACAGCAGCCCCTGCTGCATCGGCGACAGTGGATAAAGGTCTTCAAGCGTTGCGACTGCCACCGGCAACCCGTCAAGTTGCGTCTGGCTGATGCGCGCCAGTGGGAAGTCGGAGGGCGTGGCCTGGGCGAATTCGAGAGCGCAACAATGATCGATCAGCGTGCTTAACTCTTGTGCATAATCGTCCGCCAGACGCTGGATGGTCGTGATGTCGAACATCTCGCGACTGAAACCCCAGCTCATGGCCAGTTCGCCGCTGTAGATTTGACCTTCGACGGTCAACCAGTTACCCAACGGCGCCGCGGCATCCTGAGCCAGGCCGTTGCCTTCGCTAGACGGCACGAACATAGCGGTGTCATCGAACTGGCGGTCAAACTGCCCAAGGTAGTTGAAAGTGATCCGCGGTTGCGGCAATGCAGCCAGTTCTGCGCGCATTGCAGGCGTGCCGAGGTAACGCAGCGCGCCGAAGCCGAGACCTCTGTCGGGCACAGCACGCAGTTGTTCCTTGATGGCCTTGATCGACGCGCCGAGGTCACTCGCCGGCATCAGGTTGATCGGGAAAAGGCTGGTGAACCAACCGACGGTGCGGGTCAGATCGATGTCGTCGAACAGGTCTTCGCGACCATGGCCTTCGAGCTGAATCAGTGCGCTGCCCTGCCCGCTCCAGCGGCAAACCGCGCGTGCCAGCGCGGTCAACAGCAGATCATTGACTTGGGTGCGATAGGCCGCCGGGGCTTGTTGCAGCAGTTTGTGGGTTTGCGCGGCGTCGAGCCGGATCTCGAGCTTGTGCTCGAAGCGGTTTTGCAGCGCACCGTTCGGACGGTCGCAGGGCAAATCGTCAGGCGCATCGCGCAACCGGGTTTTCCAGTGGCCCAAGCTCTTTTCAAAGGCTGGAAGATGTTCTTGCAGACGAGCGACCCAGTGTTGATATGTGCTGGTTTTTGCCATCTCCATGGTGCCGTTGTAGAACTGCTGCAGATCTTCCAGCAGTACACGCCAGGAAACGCCGTCCACCGCCAGGTGATGGATGACCAACAGCAAACGCTGGGTGCCATCGGCCATTGTCACCAGCAGTGCCCGGACCAACGAACCACTTTGCAGATCGAGGCTGCGTTGGGCTTCGTCGCACAAAGCATTGAGCGCTTCGACCGACTGGGCCTGACGCTGCCATAACACCGATTCCGCGATGGGCGCCGTGTAGGTTTGCTGCCAGCCCTCGGCAGTCTCTTCGTAGCGCAAGCGCAAGCTGTCGTGATGGGCCAGCAGCTGCTGGAACGCGCGGTCCAGCGCCTCGACGTTCATTGCCTCATGCGGCACCAGCAGCAGCGACTGGTTCCAGTGCTGACGCTCGGGGATCGCCTGTTGAAAAAACCACTGTTGCACTGGCGCCAATGCCACCGCGCCGCTCGCCGGACCTTGATCAATCAACGGCTGATCATCACTACGGGCAGCCTGGGCCAGACTGCGGATGACCTGGTGCTGGAACAGATCCTTGGGGCTCAGGACGATCCCGGCCTTACGCGCGCGGCTGACCACTTGCATTGCGACGATAGAGTCACCACCCAGTTCGAAGTAGTTGTCATCCAGACCGACGTTGTCGAGGGCCAGCACGTCTTGCCAGATGGCAACGAGGGCTTTTTCAATGGCCGTGCGCGGTGCAACGTGTTCACGCTGTTGCTGCGAACCGTCAATCCGCGGCAAGGCCTTGCGATCCAGTTTGCCGTTGGGTGTCAACGGCAACTGTGCAAGGAATAAGAGGAACGCCGGGACCATGTAATCCGGCAGATGCTGACGCAGCGCAGCTTTCAGGGATTCACGCAGGGTGGCTTGCGCCCCGCTGTCATCGACCAACGCTGGGTCGGTCGGCACGATGTACGCGACCAGCTGCTGCCCGTTGGCGCCGTCCTGCGCCAACACCGCCAGCTCGCGCACGGCCTCTTGCTGCAAAAGCCGCGCTTCGATTTCACCCAGCTCGATCCGAAAGCCACGGACCTTGACCTGATGGTCGATGCGCCCAACGTATTGCAGTGAGCCGTCGGCCTGGTAGCGGGTCAGGTCACCGGTGCGGTACAGGCGTTCGCCGTTGCAGGCAAACGGGTTCGGCAGGTATTTTTCAGCGGTCATGGCCGGGCGTGCGAGGTACCCGCGGGTGATGCCCGCGCCCGCCAGGTACAACTCCGCGGCCACACCTTGGGGCACCGGTTGCAGGTCGGCATCCAGCAAATAACTGGCGGTGTGCTTGAGCGGGCGGCCGATGTTAGCGCGGCCATTGGCCTCGCGGCGGGTCCAGGTTGAATAGGTGGTGTCTTCGGATGGACCGTACAAATCGTAGACGTGCTCGACGGATGAATGCTGATACAACGCCTCTACAAGGCTCTGCTTCAGGGGCTCGCCTGCGAGGCTGATGATGCGCACGCCCGACGGGATCTGCCCGTCACGCAGCAATGCGTTGATGGCCGACGGCACGGTGTTGATCAGGCGCACCTGATCCCGGGCCGGCAACTGCGGCAATTCCAGGGCATTGCGGGCGATGATCACCGAACCGCCGTTGGCCAGCGTCACAAACAGCTCCCATACGGACAAATCGAAGCAGACCGAAGTTGAGGCCAGTACGCCTTGAATGTCCTCGCCACGGTAGGCCGATTTCGACCAGTCGATCAGCGCCAGCACGTTGCGATGGGCGATGGCCACACCTTTGGGGTTGCCGGTGGAGCCAGAGGTGTAAATCACGTAGGCGAGGTTGTCCGGCGTGACGCGGGTGACCGGTGCGCTGGTTGGGTAAGGCGCCAGAACTGATTCGATATCGTCCATCAGCAAGACTTGCGTGCCGACTCCAACAGTCAATGTCGCGGCGACGGCCTGCTGCGTCAGCAATACCAGGGCGCGGCTGTCTTCCAGCATGTACGCAATGCGTTCAGCCGGGTAATCCGGGTCCAGCGGCACGTAGGCGCCACCGGCCTTGAGCACGGCCAGCAACGCCACCAGCATCGCATCGGAACGCTCCATCGCCACGCCGACCCGCACTTCCGGGCCCACGCCCAGTTCGATCAGCTTGTGAGCGAGGCGATTGGCCTGAATATCGAGCCTGGTGTATGTCAGTTGTTTAGTAGCGAAGGTCACCGCCAAAGCGTCCGGGCGGGTGGCGACTTGCTGGCTGATCAATTCATGAATGCACAGGTCGTGCGCGAAACCATCGTCGGCACGATTCCAGTCATGCACGATGCGCTGATACTCGGCCGCTTCGAGCAGCGGCAGCTCACTGATGCGTTGCTGCGAATCGCTCACCATCCCATGCAACAGGCGCGTCCAGTGCTGCGCCATGCGCGCGATGGTTGACGCATCGAACAGGTCATTGGCGTAGGTCAGGGCGGCGTGCAACGTGCCAGCCTTTTCGTAAGTGTCCAGCGTCAGGTCAAATTGCGTGGTGCGCCCTTCCCACTCTATCGCCCCCAGCTGCAGCCCGGATGCGGTGGTGACCGTGGAAATGTCGGCCACCTGCGGCTGGTGGTTGTACATCACCTGGAACAAAGGCGTGTGGCTGAGGCTGCGTTCGAGTTTCAGCGCTTCGACCAGACGCTCGAACGGTAAATCCTGGTGCGACTGGGCACCGAGCGCCGTTTCCTTGATGGCGCCGAGCAGATCAGCCACGCGGGTCTGACCGTCGAGTTGCGTGCGCAGTACCTGAGTGTTGACGAAGAAGCCGATCAGGCCTTCGGTTTCGCCGCGATTGCGATTGGCAATTGGCACGCCGACGCGGATGTCGGTCTGCCCGGTGTAGCGGTGCAACAGCACACTGAAGGCACCGAGCAACAACATGAACAAGGTAACGTTGTGCTGCCGGGCGGTGCTGCGCAATTGCCCGGCGAGCGCAGCGTCGATGCCGAACTCATAGCGCGTGCCGCGATAGCTCGGCATCGCCGGACGGGAGTGATCGGTGGGCAGTTCCAACACCGGATGCTCCTCGCCCAGCGTTGCTTGCCAGTACTCAAGTTGCCGCGCTTGCTCGCCGGCCTCGAGCCAGCGCCGCTGCCACAGGGCGTAATCACTGTATTGAATCGGCAACGCGGTCAGCTGCGGTTCTTGCCCGGCATCATGAGCGTCGTAGCAGCGGATGAACTCGTCGATCAGCACGTTCATCGACCAGCCATCCGAGACGATGTGATGCAGGGTCAGCAGCAGCACATGTTCCTGCTCGGCAAGCTTGAGCAACTGCACCCGCAACAGCGGCCCGACCGCCAGATCGAATGGCCGCAGCGATTGCTGTTGCGCCGCGTCGGCCACCGCGTGTTCACGCTCGGCGACCGGCAGCGCACTGAAGTCGATCTGCCCGATCTGCAGCGGCGCGCTGGCCGCAACCTGCAGCAGGCTCTCGTCGGGCTGGTGCTGGAAAACCGTGCGCAAGGTTTCGTGACGCGCCACCAGGCTGGCGAACGCCTGCTCCAGCGCCGAGTGGTTCAAACGACCAGTAAGGCGCACTGCACCCGGCAAGTTGTAGGCGCCACTGTGCGGGTCCAGCTGCCACAGAAACCACATGCGTTGCTGCGCGTAGGACAGCGCCTGACGATCCTCGGCTTCGACGCCTTGCGGAATCGGAAATCGGGCGAAATCCACGCCCTCCTTGTGCAAGGCCGCAAGGAACATCTGGCGCTTTTCCAGGGGCAACCCGATAAACCGGCGAGCAAATTTCAAGGAGTCTTCAGCATTCATTTCTTAGCATCCGGTTTCAGTGGGCAGGAAGCACAAAGGCACGTCGTCCCTATAAAACGAATGCAGACCGGAAAAATTAGCGAATGAGAATAAGTATCAGAGAGGTGGTAATGCGCGGCTTTTCAGGTGTCGAGAAACCTTGTGGGAGCGAGCCTGCTCGCTCCCACAAGGTTAAGCACGTGTCGTGTCAGGCAGTGGCAACCAGGGCATGCCGCCGATGATGCACCTCCAGCTGATCCTTGATGACCCGCAGCACTTTGGCTTCGTGCTCATGAATGAAAAAGTGCCCTCCGGCCAGCATGTCCAGGGAAAAACTGCCGTGGGTTTCCCTGCTCCATCCGATCAACTGCTCGGTGGTGGCCTTGTCGGCCTTGCCGCCGAGCACGTGCACCGGGCATTTGAGCAGCGGTCGCTGCATGGGCTGAAACCGCCCGCACAAAAGGAAATCCGCCCGCAGGATAGGCAGGGTCAGGCTCATCAATTCTTCGTTGGCCAGCACCTCTTCACGGGTGCCATTGAGCGTGCGCAATTGCTCGATCAGTTGTGCATCGGTTTTCGGTTCGGCAAAACCACGGTCATAGTCGGCACGCATGGTCGGCGCCGCAGTGCCCGAGGCGAACAACGCGGCCGGTTCCGGACAGCCCAGCGCACGAAAGGCATGGGCAATCTCGCACGCGAGCAAGGCACCGAGGCTGTGCCCGAACAACGCATACGGCGCTTTTATCTGCGGCTTCAGCTCCTGCGCCAGTTGCATCGCCAGCGCACGCATGTCCGTGTGCAACGGCTGATCGAAGCGAGCCCCGCGCCCCGGCAGTTCGACAGGTTGTACGTCAAGCCACTGCGGCACTTTGCGCCGCCAACGGCTGTAAACCATTGCGCTGGCACCTGAATAGGGCAGGCACAGCAATGTCAGCTGGGTCACCGGGCTCACCTCGAAATGTTGTCTGATAAGAGAACGGATGAGCGAGGCGTGGAATTAGTCTACGCAGGACTTTGTGGGAGACTCTATGTGCCCACAGGTGGATCATCATTTGAAATGGCGATAGCTCTGAAGGGCCGAGACAAGGATCACCAGCCCCGCCGCAATCGCCACCCAGAACCCGCTGCGCGCGCCAAAGGCATCCACCAGCCAGCCGGAACTCGCCGCGCCAATGGCCACACCGATGCTCAAACCTGTCACCAGCCACGTCAGGCCTTCCGTGAGTTTCGCCGGCGGCACAATCTGTTCGACCAGCGCCATCGCCACAATCAACGTTGGCGCAAAGAACAAACCGGCGACAAACACGGCCATCGACAGTCCGAAAATATTGCTCGCCAGCAGTAACGGCAACGTGGTGATCGCCGTGGCAACGCCGCCGTAAAGGAACAATCGCGGCAGCGGCACTTTCGAGCGCAGCGCTCCGAACGCAAGCCCCGCCAGGCATGAACCGACCGCGTACACCGACAGCACAATGCTCGCCGCCGCCGGCTGGCCCTGATGCTGGGCGAAGGCCACGCTGACCACGTCGATCACGCCAACGATGATGCCCAGGGCAACCATCGCCGCCATCAGCAACTGAATCTCGCTGGAGCGGATGATCGAGCCCTGATGGTGTTCTTCGTGGGGATGAATCGCCGGTTCGGTCTTGCGCTGCAGGACGAATGCGGTGACCCCGATCGCCAGCATCAACAAGGCAGCCAACGGCCCGGCCTCGGGAAACGCCACCACGCACAAGCCCACCGACAGCGGTGGGCCGACGATAAAGCACACTTCGTCGAGCACCGATTCCAGCGCATAGGCCGTCTGCAATTGCGGCTGGCCGCGATAGATCTCGGTCCAGCGCGCCCGCACCATCGCCGACATGCTGGGCATGCAACCGGCCAGCGCAGCGAACACGAACAAGGTCCAGTGCGGCGCTTGCAGGCGCGTGCAAACCAGCACCATCAACAACGCTCCGCCACCGATCAATGCCGCCACCGGCAGGATCCGCCGCTGGCCGAAACGGTCGACCAGACGGGAAACCTGTGGCGCGCAGAAGGCAGTCGCCAAAGCAAAGGTCGCTGCCACCGCTCCCGCCAGGCCATAACCACCTTGCAACTGGGCAAGCATGGTAATCAGGCCGATGCCGGTCATTGAAATCGGCATGCGCGCGATCATGCCGGCCAGCACGAACGAGCCACTGCCGGGCGCTTTGAATAATTCGCGGTAAGGGTTAGCCATGATATGCAGGTCTTGTCAGGGGTCTGCACGTTGCCATAAGGCCGAGGGTCGGGGAAGGGTCGAAATGTTGGTTGAATGTGAAAGGGCCGGCGTCGATGCCATGTGAACTCTGCACTGCATCAACCGGTCAGCTGAGAAGGCCCCAACTTGAAGGCGCAGATCGTCCATGCAGATTTCCCTCGAGCAACAAGTTGCGCTGATCACCGGCGCCAGTTCCGGCATCGGCGCCGGTGTCGCCACAGCGCTTGCCGCCGCTGGCGCCGCCGTAGTGATCAACTACAATTCCCAGGCCGCGCCCGCTGAGGAACTGGCCAGGCAGATCAACGCCGACGGCGGTCGTGCCATCGCCATCGGTGCCGACGTTTCGAAGGAAGACGACGTTGAACGGCTGTTCGCGCTGACCCTCAACGCGTTCGGTTCGCTGGACATTCTGGTGGCCAATTCCGGCCTGCAAAAAGACGCCCCGGCCGTCGACATGACGCTCGCCGACTGGAACGCGGTGATCAACGTCAACCTCACCGGCCAGTTCCTCTGCGCCCGCGCGGCCCTGCGCATTTTCAACCAGCAAGGCGTGCGCAAAGGTGTGTCCCGCGCCGCCGGAAAAATCATCCACATGAGTTCGGTGCACCAGCGCATTCCCTGGGCCGGGCATGTCAACTACGCGGCCTCCAAGGGTGGCGTGGACTTGCTGATGCAGACCCTTGCCCAGGAAGTCAGCCACCAGCGCATCCGCATCAATGGCATCGCACCCGGGGCGATTCGCACGGCGATCAATCGCGAGGTCGCCGAGGAAGATTTGCTCAAACTGATTCCTTATGGCCGGGTCGGCGACGTCGAGGATGTTGCCAACGCGGTACTTTTTCTCGCCTCGGACGCTTCCGATTACATCGTCGGCACTACCCTGTTCATCGACGGCGGCATGAGCCTCTATCCGGAGTTTCGCGGCAATGGCTGATCATCATTCCGAACGACAAAGCGCGATCGCCGCCCACGGCATCATCGGCGACATGCGCAGCGCCGCACTGGTCAACGACAAGGGTAGTGTGGATTTTTTCTGCTGGCCGGAATTCGACAGCCCGTCGATCTTCTGCTCGCTACTCGACACGCCTGAAGCGGGGATTTTCCAGCTCGCACCGGACCTGCCAGACGCCCGTCGCGAACAGATTTACCTGCCCGACACCAATGTCCTGCAAACCCGTTGGTTGAGTGCGCACGCGGTGGTTGAGGTTACCGACTTGCTGCCCATTGGCGACAGCGAAGATGACCTGCCCGTGCTGATGCGCAAGGTTCGCGTGGTCAGTGGTCGAGCGACGTTTAATCTGCGCTGCGCTGTGCGCCTCGACTATGCGCGCGCCGACACCCGCACACGGGCGGATGCTGAAGACGTGGTGTTCGAGGCCGCCGGCCAACCCTCTTTGCGCTTGAAGTCCGATCAGAAGCTGACCGTCGACGCCAATTCTGCCATTGCGCAATTCACCCTGAGTCAGGATCAGACTGCGCAATTCCTGCTGGGCGGTATCGATGACCCACGCTTCCAGGAGGGCGCCGCCGCGCTGTGCATGGAGCGCACGTTGAAGTTCTGGCGTGACTGGGCCGGGCAGTCCAACTATCGCGGTCGTTGGCGGGAGATGGTCAACCGCTCGGCGCTCGCCCTGAAGCTGCTGACCTCGCGTAAACACGGGGCGATCCTCGCGGCGGCGACGTTCGGTTTGCCGGAAACACCGGGCGGTGAACGCAACTGGGATTACCGCTACACCTGGATCCGCGATGCGTCGTTCACGGTTTACGCGTTCATGCGTCTGGGCTTCGTTCAGGAAGCCAACGATTACATGCGCTGGTTGCGCGGTCGGGTCAGCGACTGCCAGGGCAAACCGGTCAAACTGAATATCCTGTACGCCGTTGACGGGCGTCAGAGGCTCCCGGAAACCGAACTCTCGCACTTCGCCGGCCACGGCGGGGCGACGCCGGTACGCATTGGCAACGGCGCTTACGATCAGGTCCAGCTGGATATCTTTGGTGAACTGATGGACGCGGTGTACCTGGTCAATAAATACGGCGACGCCATCTCCTATGAGGGCTGGAAACATGCCGTGGAAGTGGTCGACGAAGTCTGCCGCTCCTGGGAGCAGAAGGATGTCGGCATCTGGGAAATGCGCGGCGAGCAGCATCATTTTCTGCACTCGCGACTGATGTGCTGGGTGGCACTGGATCGCGCGATTCGCCTGGCCTCCAAACGCTCCCTGCCCGCCCCTTTCGCGCGTTGGGACGAAACCCGTCAGGCCATCTACGCCGACATCTGGGAAAACTTCTGGGACGAGGAACGCGGGCATTTCGTGCAGCACATCGGCGGTACCGCGCTGGACGGTTCGATGTTGCTGATGCCGCTGGTGCGCTTCGTCAGTGCCAAGGATCCACGCTGGCTCTCGACGCTGGCCGCGATCGAAAAAACCCTGGTGCGAGATGGCATGGTCTATCGCTACCGCAACGAAGATGCCGGCATCGACGGCCTCGCCGGCACCGAAGGGGCTTTTGCGGCCTGCTCGTTCTGGTACGTGGAATGCCTGGCCCGTGCCGGTCAGGTGGAAAAGGCTCACCTGGAATTCGAACAATTGCTGCGGTATGCAAATCCGCTGGGTTTGTATGCGGAGGAACTCGACAGCCACGCTCGGCACCTGGGCAATACGCCGCAAGCATTGACGCACCTGGCGCTGATTAGCGCGGCGAGTTTCCTCGACAGGAAATTGAGTGACGAGAAAAATTTCTGGCAGCCTTGAGACCGGTTCAGCCACGGGAGCGATCCATGAACGACGACTTGCTGGTCCACTATGCCCTCACCCCCACGCTGCAAATTGCTTACGAGGAGCACGGTCCGACGTCCGGCGATCCGGTGATTTTGCTTCACGGCTTTCCGTATTCCCCTCGCAGCTTTGATGAAGTCGCCCCCCCGCTCGCGGCCCAGGGTTACCGTGTCGTCGTGCCGTACCTGCGCGGCTATGGGCCGACTCGTTTCAACAATTGCGAGACAATGCGCTCCGGTCAGCAAGCGGCACTGGCTCAGGATCTGCTGGATCTAATGGACGCTCTCTGCATTCAGCAAGCCGCTTTATGCGGCTACGATTGGGGCGGTCGGGCAGCGTGCATCGTGGCAGCGCTGTGGCCTGAGCGGGTGCGATGCCTGGTCAGCGGCGATGGTTACAACCTGCAGAACATTCCTGAGTCGAGCCAGCCGCGGGACCCGGAAACCGAACATCGCCTGTGGTACCAGTATTATTTCCATACGCCACGGGGCATTGAAGGCCTGACCGAGAATCGCCGAAGTCTGTGTGAGCTGCTTTGGAAACTGTGGTCGCCGACTTGGGCCGATGGTCCGGAGCTCTATCCGCTCAGCGCTCCCGCTTTCGATAACGCAGACTTCGTCGAGATAGTGATTCATTCCTATCGTCACCGTTT
This sequence comes from Pseudomonadota bacterium, assembly GCA_030856525.1. GTDB lineage: Bacteria > Pseudomonadota > Gammaproteobacteria > Pseudomonadales > Pseudomonadaceae > Aquipseudomonas. Next base: position 11,099 of record JALYPE010000385.1, read on the forward strand.
CATGTATGCCCCCGGCGATCCTGCAATGGAGTGGCTCGAGGAAGCGTTGACGAAACAACCGATGATCAGCGTGCCAACCATTTCACTGTGTGGCGCGGACGATGGAGTGGGTCCCGCAGCGGAAATCGATGAGGATATCGAGCATTTCAGCGGCCCTTACGAGCGTCGCGTGCTACCGGGCGTAGGG
>JALYPE010000390.1 GCA_030856525.1 Pseudomonadota bacterium
TTGCGGGACAGGCCCTGCAGGTCTCCCGCTCAAATGACTAATCTAGGGACGGAAATGAACATGAAAATTTTGACGGCGCTTACGTTCGCCGGGATGATCCTGGTGAATCAGGCGTCTGCGGCTTGCACCAATATTCGTGAGACGTATCGGGGCACGGTGGCGGCTAATTCGTTTGTGGTTGCTCAGAGTCCTTTTCGAATTAGTGGAGCTAACGGCTGCCATCAGGCCAATATTACTTCCACCATCTCGGCTGTAGGTCCAGGCACTCCGCCCAAGTTATATATTGACAGACTGACAGGCAGCACTTGGGCTCAAGTTGCCGGTGGCTCTGGTAACACAGCCTCGTACGTCGGACCGTTTGGAACTTACAGGGTCCGCCATACGAATGATCTGTCGGCTCCTCGGCAATATTCTGGCACCACAAGCTATTCAAGATAAAAGGAGAGACCGCCGTTGTTCGTCAATGATGATTCGGACATCGGCGGCGCTATACCCTGATACTGATGGACAGATCATCTCCGTTCGAATGGGCAAAAAAGGAAAGCGCATTGACGACTTGATTCGCACCCAGTAATGCCATCGTTACAAGCTTGAACGACTCTTGATTCGCATACATGGGCCATGCCCTTGCATAAGCCTTGTTATCCTCGAGCATCTCATCAAACATCGCGACCGCGTTGTATTTGACGTCTTTTTCTGTCTGCTGACCAAACTTGTCAACGGCCATATTTCCAGATATGAACGAACACGCCACATGTTTATCTACCAGCCCCATCCGACCCAGCGCGCCGCCAATTCTGGCAAGTTCGTTTGTACTGATCGAGGTAAAATCAACGCCCCTGATCAATTCTTTCAGGTCACTGATCAAGCTGTCATTTGTCAGTTTTAATACATCTACAGCATTCTTCACATCGGTGATGGTATGAGCATTCTTTGTTTGTTGAGGGTTCTTGATTAAGTAGCCATCGGCTTGCATCGACAAGGCGGGCGTTCTTATTGATATATTCATCGATTATCCTCCCCGGAATACGGTTACAAGCTGGATATCGACTATCACTGGCAGGCCTTGAGGACTGCCGGCCATTTTCAGAAACGTCCTACATATGCAGCCCTTCATCCGCCACCAACCACATATTCACCCGCAACCCCTGCCCGGTGTTCTCAGCCCAAAGTCGTCCACCCTGCCGTTGCACCGCGTTCCTCGCGATGCTCAACCCCAGCCCGAACCCGCCATCGCCGGGACGTGAACCGTCCAGCCGGATGAACGGCGAGAAAATCCGCTCCAAATCTGCCTCGGCTACCCCGCCGCCCTGATCGTCCAGCCACAGGTGCCAGAAATCGCCATCTCGTTTGCCATCCAGACGCACAACTCCGCCCTCGGGCGAATGACGAATGGCGTTGCGCAGAATGTTTTCCAGCGCCTGCGCCAAGGTATTGAGATTGCCGCGCACCCAGCAGGAAGCCTGCACATCGCACTGCAACTGACGCTCCGGCCAGCAGCTTTCATAGCAGGCGTTTTCGCTGAGCATTTCCCACAGTGCCTGGATCTGGATCGCTTCATCGGGCAGCGGCGCGCGTTCGGTGTCGAGCCAGGCCAATTGCAAGGTGTCTTCGACCAGCCGCTGCATGCTGTCGACTTCACGGCCGATGCGTTCGCGCAGCGGCAGCAGTGATTGTTCGCTCTCACTGGCGACCTGCAACCGGCTTAGCGGTGTGCGTAATTCATGGGAAAGGTCGCGCAGCAGCTGCTGTTGCAGGGCAACAGTCGATTGCAGGCGCTCGGACATTTGATCGAAAGCGCGAGCCAGTTCGCCGAGTTCGTCCGGGCGTTCGGTGGTGTGGCTAGACAGTCGCACATTGAGTTGATCGGCGCGCCAGGCGTTGGCCTGTTCGCGCAGTTGATTCAACGGCACCACCAGCAAACGGTAGAGACCAACGCACAGCAACAAGGTAAACAGGCCTGGAATGACGCCGTTGGTGATGACCCGCCAGAACACTCGATAGTGCCCAGGCACAAAGCGCTGCGGCAATTCGATCACCAGGCTGCCGGCGGACGGATTATGGGGGAAAGGCACGCGCAACCACGGAAGGCCTTTTTTATGAATGGGCCAGTCGAGCCCGCGCAAGAACGTCAGGCGCTCGATTTCCTTGTCCGTCAGCGGTCGGGCGCTGAGCGATTGCAGATCACCGCCAATGACACCGACCCAGCCTTTTTCACGCTGGCGCATCGTCTGCAGCCAATCGTCGACGCCCTCTCGCTGCCCTTGATGCCAGGCCTGTTCGGCCTCGGCGGCGTAGCGCGTGAGGGTGCCGCGCGCCTCGTCCGAGAGAAACTGGTTACGCTCCTCCATGTAGCGTCCCCAGGACCAGCTCAACCAGATCATCAGCAGACAGAACGCCACCAACAGACACGCCAGCTTCCAGAACAGTGAGTGCCTGCCCGGAACGTCAGGCCACTTCATGGTCGGCACTCAATACGTAACCCTTGCCCCACACCGTGCGCACTTCCCGCTCGGTGTAGCCGATGGCTTTGAGTTTGCGGCGGATCTGGCTGATGTGCATGTCGAGGCTGCGGTCATGGGCCGCGTAACCGCGTTGCAGAACGTGCTGGTAAAGGAAGGCCTTGCTCAGCACTTCGTCGCTGTTGCGGTGCAAGGTGTCCAGCAAGCGGTATTCACTGCGGGTCAGCGTCGTGCCGTGTTCGCCGAAAAACACCTCGAAGCGTTCATCGTCGAAACGCAGACTGTCCGCCGCGACCGCAGGCGGCTCAGGCGCTGGCCGGCGATCCAGCGCGACGCGACGCAGGATCGCTTCGATGCGCACGCGCAGCTCGGCCACACTGAAAGGCTTGGGCAGGTAGTCATCCGCCCCGAGACTGAATCCGCTGATGCGATCGGCCTCGGCCCCCAGCGCCGACATCAGCACCACCGGCGTGGAATGGCTCTGGCGAAATTGCGTCAAGACCTTCAGCCCGTTGAGGCCGGGAAGCAGAATATCCATCAGCACCACATCGAAAGGCTGCTCGCGCGCCATCGCCAGACCTTCCTGGCCATTGCGGCACCAGGTCACCTGGAAGCCGCTGCGGCCCAGCTCCTCGTGAACATAGGCACCAAGCACCAGATCGTCTTCGATGGAAAGAATTCGAGGTGTACCAACAGCGATGGGATTCATGAGTATCTGCAAATAATTCTCAGTTGGCGATTATTGAAGATTGCTTCGCCTTGGGCAACCCAAGGTTTGCTCAATGCGCGAAAGCGTCGGACTGTCCGACGAATGACGACATCAATTTACGAGGATGGCCCGCCGGCAAATCGCTACACTGCGCGAGTGGCGGGTGCCGGATGCACGCGCAGGTTCTTAAATGGCTGGATGCAGGAGAAAGGCGTGCTCAAGAAACTCGGAATCAAAGGCCGCGTGCTGTTGCTGACATTGCTGCCGACGAGCCTGATGGCGTTGGTGCTGGGCGGCTATTTCACCTGGACGCAATTGACGGACCTGCAGACCCAACTCATGCAGCGCGGCGAAATGATCGCCGAACAGCTGGCCCCGCTCGTGGCGCCCGCCATGAGCCACAAAAACATCGAAATGCTCGAACGCATCGCCACCCAGTCGCTGGAAACCCAGGATGTGCGCGCGGTGACGTTGCTGGCCCCCGACCGCACGCCACTGGCTCATGCCGGCCCGACCATGCTCAACCCGGCACCCGCCGGCAATGGCCTGCAATTGTTGCGGCGCAGTGGCAACGATGCGACCCGTTATTTGCTGCCGGTCTTTGGCAAGCACCGGAATCTGGCCGGCGACCTGATCCCTGAAGAAGCCGAACGGCTGTTGGGCTGGGTCGAGATCGAACTCTCGCACAATGGCATGCTGCTGCGCGGTTACCGCAGCCTGTTTGCC
>JALYPE010000396.1 GCA_030856525.1 Pseudomonadota bacterium
ATCAAAAGATCGCAGCCTTCGGCAGCTCCTACAGGGCTTGTGTTTAGACAATGAAACCGCGCTGAGCGGTGTGCCATTACGCCGCAGACTTTGCTATGATGCGGCCGCTCTTTTGCGGGTAAACCTGACTAAAGCACTAGGTCTTATAGTTGACTTAAATACTCGGGAATTGCATACTCGCTCCATTCCGAACTCCGTGGTAATTGTCCATGCGACTGACTACAAAAGGCCGATACGCCGTGACCGCCATGCTCGATCTGGCGTTGCACGCGCAGCACGGGCCGGTGTCCCTGGCTGATATCTCCGAGCGCCAAGGCATCTCCCTGTCCTACCTCGAACAGCTGTTCGCCAAGCTGCGCCGCAGCAACCTGGTTTCCAGCGTTCGCGGCCCCGGCGGCGGCTATCAGCTGTCGCGGGAAATGCAGGGCATCCAGGTGGCTCAGGTGATCGATGCGGTCAACGAATCGGTTGACGCTACCAAGTGCCAGGGTCAAGGCGATTGTCATCAAGGCGATACCTGCCTTACGCACCACTTGTGGTGCGACCTGAGCCTGCAGATCCACGAATTTCTGAGCGGTATCAGCTTGGCTGATCTTGTCACTCGCCGTGAGGTACAAGAAGTAGCCCAGCGTCAGGACCAGCGTCGTTGCAACAGCAAGGCGCCGCGCCTGGACAAGATTGAAGCGTCCGCCGTCGAATGACAGCCATAGAGCCAGCGGCACGCCAGCCAGCCTGATTTAGGAGATAGTCCATGAAATTGCCGATTTACCTTGATTACTCTGCGACCACCCCGGTTGATCCGCGTGTCGCGCAAAAAATGAGTGAATGCCTGCTGGTCGACGGAAACTTCGGTAACCCGGCGTCCCGTTCCCACGTGTTTGGCTGGAAAGCTGAAGAGTCCGTCGAAAACGCTCGTCGTCAGGTGGCCGACCTGGTCAACGCCGACCCGCGTGAGATCGTTTGGACCTCCGGTGCCACCGAATCCGACAACCTGGCAATCAAGGGTGCGGCGCATTTCTATGCCACCAAAGGCAAGCACCTGATCACCACCAAGATTGAGCACAAGGCTGTCCTCGACACCATGCGTCAACTGGAGCGTGAAGGCTTCGAGGTGACCTACCTCGAGCCGCGCACCGATGGTCTGGTCACGCCAGAGATGATCGAAGCTGCCCTGCGTGACGACACCATTCTGGTTTCGGTCATGCACGTGAACAACGAAATCGGCACCATCAACGACATCGAAGCGATCGGCGAACTGTGCCGTTCCAAAGGCATCCTGTTCCACGTCGACGCCGCCCAGTCCACTGGCAAGGTCGACATCGACCTGCAGAAACTGAAAGTCGACATGATGTCGTTCTCCGCCCACAAAACCTATGGCCCTAAAGGGATTGGCGCGCTGTACGTCAGCCGCAAGCCGCGTGTGCGCATCGAAGCAACCATGCACGGCGGCGGTCACGAGCGCGGCATGCGTTCCGGCACCCTGGCGACCCACCAGATCGTCGGCATGGGCGAAGCGTTCCGAGTCGCCAAGGAAGACATGGCCGCCGAAAACGTGCGCATCAAAGCCCTGAGCGACCGCTTCTTCAAACAGGTCGAAGACCTCGAAGAGCTGTACGTCAACGGCAGCCTGACCGCCCGCGTACCGCACAACCTGAACCTGAGCTTCAACTACGTTGAAGGCGAGTCGCTGATCATGGCGCTCAAGGATCTGGCGGTGTCGTCCGGTTCGGCCTGCACCTCGGCGTCGCTCGAGCCTTCGTACGTATTGCGTGCCCTGGGCCGCAACGACGAGTTGGCACACAGCTCGATCCGCTTCACCTTCGGCCGTTTCACCACCGAAGAAGAAATCGACTACGCCGCGCAGAAAGTCTGCGAGGCCGTTACCAAGCTGCGCACCTTGTCGCCGCTGTGGGACATGTACAAAGACGGTGTCGACATTTCGAAAATCGAGTGGGCGGCACACTGATTTCAAGTCGCCGCAAACCGGCCCTGCCAGCCTCCGGGTGCAGGGCTCAAAGAGCGACTATCTGATGAGTGAGGATTAAGAATCATGGCTTACAGCGAAAAGGTCATCGACCACTACGAGAACCCGCGCAACGTCGGCAAGATGGACGCGGAAGATCCTGATGTAGGCACCGGCATGGTCGGCGCTCCGGCGTGCGGCGACGTGATGCGTCTGCAGATCAAGGTCAACGAAGCCGGCATCATCGAAGACGCCAAGTTCAAGACCTACGGCTGCGGTTCGGCAATCGCTTCCAGCTCCCTGGCGACCGAGTGGATGAAGGGCAAGACTCTGGATGAAGCAGAGACCATCAAGAACACTCAGCTGGCCGAAGAACTGGCTCTGCCGCCAGTAAAAATTCACTGCTCCGTGCTCGCTGAAGACGCTATCAAAGCGGCCGTTCGCGACTACA
>JALYPE010000402.1 GCA_030856525.1 Pseudomonadota bacterium
CCCATACCCTGCGCATATCCCCGCCGCGCAAGCCCGGTCATCCTTTCGAGGTACACGGCAAATACCTCCTTCGTGCGCTTATCGCTCCCGGTGTGCGGCAGTAGGGTGGGGCCTTCTGTCACTCACCGGGGAAGACGCATGACAAAAACAACAATGCGCGCCATCTTCAAACCGCACGCGCTTGCCGCTGCGGTGGCCATGGGTTGCTGTGCCCAAGCGCAGGCGGTTTCATTCAATATCGGCGAAATCGAAGGGACGTTCGATTCCTCGCTGTCCGTGGGGGCGAGTTGGGGCATGCGCGATGCCGAGAGCTCGTTGGTGGGCATTCCCAATGGCGGAACCGGCCAGGCATCGACCGGTGATGACGGGCGTCTGAATTTCAAGAAAGGCGAAACCTTCTCCAAGATCTTCAAGGGCATCCATGATCTCGAATTGAAGTACGGCGACACCGGCGTGTTCGTCCGTGGCAAATACTGGTACGACTTCGAACTGAAGGACGAAGACCGCGAGTTCAAGCCGATCAGCGATCGCAACCGCAAGGAAGGCTCCAAGTCTTCCGGTGCGCAGATTCTCGACGCCTTCGTCTATCACAATTATTCGATCGGCAATTTGCCTGGCACTGCCCGTGCCGGCAAACAGGTGGTGAGTTGGGGCGAAAGTACCTTCATCGGCAACTCGATCAACAGCATCAACCCGGTGGACGTGTCCGCGTTTCGACGCCCTGGCGCGGAGATCAAGGAAGGCCTGATTCCGGTGAACATGTTGTTCGCCTCGCAAGGCCTGACTGAAAAGCTCACCGTGGAAGGTTTCTATCAGCTGGAGTGGGATCAGACGGTTCTCGACAACTGCGGCACTTTCTTCGGTGGAGACGTCGCAGCTGACGGTTGCACCAATGGCTACACCGTCGCCAGCCCGGCGATTGCGCCGCTGCAACCGATAGCGGCTGCGTTCGGTCAAGGCTTCCAGGTCAGCCGTGAAGGCGTGATCGTGCCCCGTGGTGGTGACCGCGATGCTCGTGACTCCGGGCAATGGGGCACAGCGTTGCGCTGGCTCGGGGATGACACCGAGTACGGTCTGTACTTCATGAATTACCACAGCCGCACGCCAAACGTGGGCACCACGACGGCCGGTCTGGGCACGCTGGCGCGGATACCCGGGATCACCGCTACGGCCAATGCCATTGCGCCTGGCAGCGGTGGGGGATTGGCCCAGAGCGTGATGCTCGGTCGCGGTCAGTATTACCTAGAGTACCCGGAAGACATTCGCCTGTACGGCGCAAGCTTCTCCACCACATTGCCCACTGGAACGGCGTGGACCGGCGAGATCAGCTATCGCCCTAACTTGCCGGTGCAGATCAACACCAATGACCTGACCCTGGCCCTGCTCAACCCCATCGCTGGCGGCGCGGCATCACCGATCGCCACCGCACCTGGCGCCGACAACAAAGGTTATCGGCGCAAGGAGGTGACGCAGATTCAGAGCACCCTGACCCACTTTATCGATCAAGTGGCCGGTGCTGACCGGCTGACCCTGGTGGGCGAGGCGGCAGTGGTTCACGTCGGCGGCCTGGAAGGTCGCAGCAAATTGCGTTACGGCCGCGATTCGGTCTACGGCCAATACGGTTTTGGCGGTGACACCGACGGTTTTGTCACGTCGACGTCCTGGGGCTACCGGGGCCGCGCGATCCTTGAGTACAACAACGTGATTGCCGGCATCAACTTCAAACCCAACCTGTCCTGGTCCCACGACGTCTCCGGTTATGGGCCCAACGGCCTGTTCAACGAAGGCGCGAAAGCGATCAGCCTCGGCGTCGATGCCGACTACCGCAACTCCTATACCGCGAGCTTGAGTTACACCGATTTCTTCGGCGGTGACTACAACACCCTGGAGGATCGCGACTTCCTGGCGCTGAGCTTCGGTGTGAACTTCTGATCTGGCTGAGAAGGATGATTTTAATGCGCAAGATGATTCTGCAATGTGGTGTTCTGGCCCTGAGCCTGTTGGCGGCCAACGTGATGGCTGCGGTATCGCCTGAGGAAGCCAGCAAACTCGGGACCAGCCTCACGCCGCTGGGCGCCGAAAAGGCCGGCAACGCCGACGGCTCGATCCCGGCCTGGACCGGTGGCATCGGCAAGAACGCGGGAGCGGTGGACAGCAAAGGGTTCCTGGCCGACCCGTTCGCCAATGAAAAACCGCTGTTCACGATCACCGCGGCAACCGTGGACAAGTACAAGGACAAACTTTCCGATGGCCAGATAGCGATGTTCAAACGCTATCCGGAAACCTACAAAATCCCTGTTTACCCAACCCATCGCACGGTGGCTGTGCCGGCGGATATCTACGAATCTGCCAAACGCAGCGCGCTCAACGTCACGCCCATCAACGACGGCAACGGGCTGGCCAATTTCACCGGCAATCGCTATTACGCGTTCCCGATTCCGAAAAATGGCGTCGAGGTGATCTGGAACCACGTCACCCGATATCACGGCGGTAACCTGCGCCGCACCATTACCCAGGCAACGCCGCAGTCCAATGGTGATTTCACCGTGATCCGCTTCAAGGATGAAGTGGCGGTGCCTTCGTTGCTTGGTGACCTGAAACCGGGCAGTGAAGAAAACGTACTGAGTTATTTCAAGCAGGAAGTGACTGCCCCGGCGCGGCTGGCGGGCAACGTGCTGCTGGTTCACGAGACGCTCGATCAGGTCAAGGAACCGCGCAAGGCGTGGATCTACAACGCCGGTCAGCGACGTGTGCGACGTGCCCCGCAAGTCGCGTATGACGGCGTCGGTACGTCGTCGGACGGCTTGCGCACCACCGATAACTTCGACATGTTTTCCGGCGCGCCGGACCGCTACGACTGGAAACTGGTCGGCAAGAAAGAAATGTACATTCCCTACAACAGTCACAAACTCGATTCGCCCAACCTCAAATACACCGACGTGATCAAGGCCGGGCATATCAATCAGGACCTGACCCGTTACGAATTGCACCGCGTCTGGGAAGTGGTTGCTACGGTCAAGCCGAATGAGCGTCATGTGTATGCCAAGCGCCACATGTACATCGACGAAGACAGCTGGCAAGTGGCGCTGGCCGATCATTATGACGGTCGCGGCCAGCTCTGGCGGGTTGCCGAAGGGCACGCGCAGTTCTATTACGATCATCAGGTGCCGGCTTACACGGTGGAAGCACTGTATGACCTGATCGCCGGTCGTTACATCGCGCTCGGCATGAAAAACGAGGAGAAGCGCAGCTTCGAATTCGGAATCGACGCCAAAGCAGGGGACTACACGCCGGCGGCTCTGCGGAGCACAGGGGTGAGGTAAGCATTCCTACAGGTGATACCGAAAAAGGTGACTTTGTGGTCACCTTTTTTATGGGGGCCAATAAGCGTTTTGAATACTTCTCAACAAGCTGCGGAGAGAGGGCTAGGGTTATGCCACAACTATAAGAAGGCGCCTTCCTATGACCGCCATGACCCCGTGGCCAGACCTTCCGGGATTTCTGCCCCGTTTGTCGTCCCATCATTTATCGCGCAAGCGCTTGATCGAACCGTTACTGGCTTCAACATCGCGGGTGAAATTGTTGTGCGCACCCGCCGGCAGCGGCAAGAGCGCGTTGCTGGTCGAATGCCTGTTGCAGGCGCCTGCACAGTGCCGGGTCCATTGGCTGCCAATGTCCGGTGCCGCGATGGGCGCTGGCGATTTACAGCAGCGACTCGCCCAGGCGCTGGGGCTGGGAGCGTTCGATGAGGCAGCATTGGTGGATTGCCTGAGTCGTTTGCAAACGCCGACCTGGCTGTTTCTCGATGATCTTTGCCGCGTCCCCAATCCTGAATTCGACCGCTTGCTGGATCGTCTTTTAGCCATCGCCAGCCCGGCGCTCACCTGGTGGTTGAGTTCGCGTCGACGTCCGGGATGTAACTGGCCGAGGTTGTTGCTGGATGATGAATTATACGAGTGCGAAGGCCGCTTACTGGCATTGACCGAAGCCGAGATCGAACAGATGCTCTGCCGTCACGAGCCTTCCCCAGGATTACTCAACAGTAAAAAACTGTTCGAGCGCACGGGCGGCTGGTGCGCCGGAGTGCGCATAGCACTGCTGGATGGGTGTCACAAAGCGTGCGAGCAGGGGCGTTCTGCGACGCTGCTTGATTACCTGCAACATGAACTGTTGAACACGCTGCCTGCGGAGCTGGTTGAGGTCTGGCAAGTGCTGGCTCACTTGCCACGATTCAACGCCAGCCTGTGCGAACATTTGTTCGGCACCGGTGAAGGTGCGCAATGGTTGCACACGTTGCAGGAAATGGGTTGTTTCATCGAGCCGTGGGAAGACTCCGCTGATTGGCTGCGAATTTTCGTGCCAGTGGCGCTGGCGAGGCACGATGAGCGAAACACCGCCGGACGCTCCTGGCACCGGCGCGCGTGCCAGTGGTTCAGTGCCCGGGAAGACTGGCAGGGTGCATTCGAACAGGCTTTTGTTGGCGCAGGAGTTCGAATCGGCTGTCAGCCTGTTGCAGCATTTTAGCTTCGAGCACCTGTTCACGCGTCAGAACGTGACCTTGCTGTTGCGCCTCCATGAGCGTTCGGGCGATCAGCTGACACTGGGCACGCCCCAGCGGATCGGGCTCATTACGGCTGCTTTGCTATTCGCCGGGCGGTTCGACCAGGCCGCTGCCTGCATCGAGCAAATGGCCCGGTTTGCGCCGCAACCCAGTGAAATTTTGCAACGGCAGCTGCTCGCTCGCTGGCAGGCGCAACAGGGTTGGCTCCTGCATTTGCAGGGGCGCATGCCGTCTGCGCGCGCGCACTTCATCGAGGCGCTCGAAGCGCTCGATTCCAGCGCCTGGTCGGCCCGGCTGCTGTGCCTGTCCGGATTGACGCAGCAGGCGCTGCTCAATGGCGACCTCGACACGGCGCAGACGATAAATCGGGAAGCGTTATGCCTGGCGCGGGCGCACGGTTCGCTGTTGTTCGAAGGGCTGCTGGAACTGGACCACGCGCAGTTGCTGGAACAACGCGGTGCCCCTCGGCGCGCCGAACGGCTGCTGGCAGACGTGCAGGAAAGGCTCTGTCGTGAAGCTGACCGGCCGACACCTTTGATTGGCCGGGTAGCGCTGCGCAGAGGGCGATTGGCGCTGTGCCAGGGGCAGGATGAACTGGCTGGGGTGTTCTTTCATTCGGGGCTGGAGGATTGCCTGCGAAGTGAGGACAAACGCGCCTTGTACGGTTTTCTCGGATTGGCGCAACTGGCCGCGAACCAGCGTGATTATGCTCAGGCCTTTGATCGTTTGCGAGAGGCCGAGCGATTGATGCAGCAGCGGCAGATCCCCGACACGGTTTATCGTGGCGCGCTGCTGCAATTGAGCAGTCATATCTGGCTGCAACAAGGTCGGCCGGAATTGGCTCGCGAAGCGCTGACCCGCGTCTTGCGTCATTATTGCGGGCCTCAAGCGCGACAAGCGCCGCCCGCGACACTGGAACTCATCCCGCGCATCGAATATCAACTGCTGGTGGCGCAAACCTGTCTGCATCAGGCGCAAAAGCCCCTGGAGCGTTTGACCGTGTTGCTTGAGCACGCCCAGCGCCACGGCATGCTGGCGCTTGAAGCCGAGCTGCATTTGGCAATGTGTGAAGTGGCTGACCTGACTGACGAGCCCGCGCTGGCACGCTCGGCGCTGGACGCAGGACTGGAACTGGTAAGCCGCTGCAACGTTCAGCAGGCGTTGCGCGAATTGCAGTTGCGAATGCCAGGCCTGGTCGACCGCTTGCAGGGAGAATTGCCAGTCGATACGGCCGCCGTTGATGCGGGAATGCTAAGTGCCCGCGAGCTTGAAGTGCTGAGCCAGATTGCCTTGGGTAACTCCAATCAACAAATTGCTGAACAATTGTTTATTTCATTACATACGGTTAAAACCCATGTTCGGCGGATCTACAGCAAGTTGGGCGTTCAACGGCGCACGCAGGCAGTTGCCAGGTTAAAGGCGATGGGCGTGGTTTGTTAAATAATGGTTGTTCACGATTTAATACATGTTTGCGATGTTGTTATAAGGGCTGACTGTTGTATCGTCTGTTTCGGCGTCAATCAAGCGTTATCCACTCAAGTCAGCTGATTGATCAGGATCGATTACTTGTTTGCAGTCACATTCAACAGGTCGAACACGACGTTCGTGCCTGTAATTACGACAGGACGTTATTAATGAATTCCCATTTGTTTTCCAGTAAAAATCTCGCGGCCTTAAAGAACACTCGTGCCGATTTCGTGGTTCGTGTTCTTTTGGCCGACTGCCTGCAGATCCATGGAGTGGGCCCTTTCAGCGCTTATCTGAACACGAGAGACATCCGCACTGACGATGTAACAGCATCCGAAACGCTCTTCGATGAAGCTCTGAAATATGTCAGGGCCGACGCAATCCCCGATTATTCTCAGTCCATTCATGACGTGTTTAATCGCCGCTATAGTTTCGACCATCAGGACCGCATCAAGGGTCTCGATGTAATAGTATTTGAGAGCATTGTGACGCGTATTATTATGGCGTTGCGTGGAATTGACTCTGTGCAACTCCGTGATCGCTCCATCATGCCCGTCAGTCTCGACGATATTCACGTAGCGCTGAAGCATCGCGTGCCGTCGGTAAATATCGACGAGGTTTACGTGACAGGGTTCGTAGATGAGCAAGGTGAGCGCAAGGTACTTCAGTCGCGAACGGTCGCGGAGGATATCTACGCACACCTTCGTGATAATGAAATCCCTTATTACTATGGCGATCAGATTGGGATTTACACGGTTGCCTACAGCGCACAGGAAGATCATGTTCACCCGGATCTGACCGCACGTGATATCAACAATCTGGTGATCGATATCATCCCCGGTTTTCTAATCTGACGAGACGCGATCCTCGTAGCCCAACCGCCAACTCACGGCCCGCGTCGCCGCCAGCAATCGCTGCGCCGCCGGGCCGTCTTCGTCGGCGTGAAACAGCGAAGTCGGACCGACGATCGTCATCACTGCGGCCACATTGCCGATGGCGTTGAACACCGGCGCTGAGAGCGCATCGACTCCCGGCATCAACAACCCGTGCACATGGTGCAGGCCTCGATCACGAATTTGCTGACTTAACAGGGCATAGTCCTGATCGTCAGCCAGTGCGTGGACGGCGCTGGCCTGCAGCTCCTGTTCGCGCAAATCCACGGTTTCGCGCTTTGGCAAATATGCGGCGAACACCAAGCCTGTAGACGAGCTGAGCAGCGGCAATACCGAGCCCAATTGCGTCACGACTGTTACTGCGCGCACTGCCGGCTCGATATGCACCACAGTTGCGCCCTGATTACCCCATACGGCCAAAAAGCAGGTCTCGTTCAATTCATCGCGCAGGTCCGCCAAGGGCAGGGCGGCCACTTTAAGCACGTCCATACTGTTGAGCGCAGCCAGACCGACCCGCAGCGCTTCGCGACCCAGACCATAGTGGTTGGTGGCGGTGTTCTGTTCGGCAAAACCGCTGGCAATCAGCGCCTGCAGATATCGGTGAACCTTGCTCGCGGGCATCTGCACGTGTTCGGCAAGCCGCGACAATGAAGTGGAAGGCGACAGCTCGGCCAGTGCTTTTAGGATGTCAGTGCCGACCTCGGCCGAGCGAACTTTTTGCTTGTCGTTATTGCGCGGCGTTTCCATGAAGGCGGTCGATCCCGGGACGAATGGGCGTCTTTATAACTTGACGGTCATAACCAATCAAATTACGTTATGCGTAATCGAATTACGACAAAAATAACCGGGCATGCCAATCCTCTTTTACCGAGTGACAGGCCATTGCCTGATCCCTGTTCAGGAGGCTCCATGAACCTCGAATCAACGGCGACCGAACTCGCTTATCAGTCCGGCTTCGGCAACGAATTCAGCAGCGAAGCGCTGCCCGGCGCGCTTCCCGTCGGCCAGAACTCTCCGCAAAAAGCCCCGTACGGTCTCTACACCGAATTGTTCTCCGGCACCGCGTTCACCATGTCGCGCAGTGAAGCCCGGCGCACTTGGTTGTACCGTATTCAGCCGTCAGCCAATCATCCGGCATTCGTCAAACTGGATCGGCAACTGGCCGGCGGGCCCTTGGGTGAAGTGACCCCCAATCGCCTGCGCTGGAACCCACTGGAGATTCCCGCCGAACCCACCGATTTCATTGATGGTTTGGTGAGCATGGTCGCCAACTCGAGCGCGCAGAGACCGGCCGGGATCAGCATTTACAGTTACCGCGCCAATCGCTCGATGGAGCGCGTGTTTTTCAATGCTGACGGCGAATGGCTGCTGGTGCCGCAACTGGGCCGACTGCGTCTCGTCACCGAATTGGGCGTGCTGGAAGTCGAGCCTCTGGAAATCGCCGTACTGCCTCGCGGTTTGAAGTTCCGCATCGAACTGCTCGACGCACAGGCGCGCGGTTATCTCGCGGAAAACCACGGTGCGCCTTTGCGTCTGCCGGATTTGGGGCCCATCGGCAGCAATGGCCTGGCTAATCCACGAGATTTTCTGGCCCCGGTCGCGCACTACGAAAACCTCCAGCAACCGACCACGCTGGTGCAGAAATTCCTCGGTGAGTTGTGGGCGTGTGAACTGGATCATTCACCGTTGAATGTGGTCGCCTGGCACGGGAACAACGTGCCCTACAAATATGACCTGCGCCGCTTCAACACCATCGGCACGGTAAGTTTCGATCATCCCGATCCATCGATTTTCACCGTCCTGACTTCGCCCACCAGCGTCCACGGTCTGGCCAATCTCGACTTTGTGATCTTCCCGCCACGCTGGATGGTGGCGGAGAAAACCTTCCGTCCGCCCTGGTTCCACCGCAACCTGATGAACGAATTCATGGGCCTGATCAAAGGCGAATACGACGCCAAGGCCGAAGGCTTCCTGCCCGGCGGCGCTTCGTTGCACAGTTGCATGAGCGCCCATGGACCCGATGGCGAGACGTGCACCCGCGCGATCAATGCCGAGCTGACACCCGCAAAAATCGACAACACCATGGCGTTCATGTTCGAGACCAGCCAAGTGCTGCGCCCCAGCCGTTTCGCGCTGGACTGCCCGCAATTGCAAACCAGTTATGACGCTTGCTGGGCGACCCTGCCCGCCACTTTCGACCCAACCCGGAGATAACCCATGACTCAGACTTCCATCGCTCGTAGCTGGGTTGCCTCCGCCAATGATCACGCCGATTTTCCGCTGCAAAACCTGCCGCTTGGTGTGTTTAGCGTGCAGGGCTCGGCGCCCCGTAGTGGCGTGGCCATTGGCGAACATATTTTCGATTTGGAGGCGGCACTGGACGCGGGGCTGTTCGATGGCGCAGCGAAAGCCGCCGTCGAAGCGACCCGTGGCGGCCAGTTGAACGCTTTTTTTGAATTGGGCCGCGCCGCGCGTGTTGCCGTGCGTGAGCGCCTGATCGAGCTGTTCGCAGAGGGCAGCACCCTGCACGGCAAGATCGAAGCGCAGGGCGCAAAATTGCTGCCACTGGCGGCGGATTGTGAGATGCACTTGCCCGCGAAAATCAACGATTACACCGACTTCTACGTCGGCATCGAGCACGCGCAAAACGTCGGCAAATTGTTCCGCCCGGACAACCCGCTGCTGCCGAACTACAAATACGTGCCGATTGGTTATCACGGTCGCGCCTCGACCATTCGGCCCTCTGGCACTGACGTTCGTCGACCAAAAGGCCAGACCTTGCCGGCCGGGCAAAGCGAGCCTACCTTCGGTCCGTGTGCGCGCCTGGATTACGAGTTGGAACTGGGGATCTGGATCGGACAGGGCAACGCCATGGGCGATTCGATCGCCATTGGTGATGCGGCCGAACACATTGCCGGTTTCTGCCTGCTCAACGATTGGTCGGCGCGGGACATTCAGGCCTGGGAATACCAGCCGCTGGGTCCGTTTCTGTCGAAGAGCTTCATCACCAGTATTTCGCCGTGGGTCGTGACCGCTGAAGCGCTGGAACCTTTCCGTCGTGCGCAACCGGCACGCCCTGAAGGCGATCCGCAGCCTTTGCCGTATCTGCTCGACAAACGCGATCAGGCCGCCGGTGCTTTCGACATCGAACTGGAAGTGCTGCTGCTCACCGAGGCCATGCGCGAGCAAAATCTGCCGGCCCATCGCCTGACTTCCAGCAACACCAAACACATGTACTGGACCGTGGCGCAAATGGTTGCGCACCACAGCGTCAACGGCTGCCAGTTGCAAGCCGGCGATCTGTTCGGTTCGGGCACTTTGTCGGGGCCGGAAAATGGCCAGTTCGGCAGCCTGCTGGAAATCACCGAGGGCGGCAAAAAGCCGATCGAACTGGCCTCGGGCGAGGTGCGTAAATTCCTCGAAGACGGTGACGAAATCATTCTGCGTGCGCGCTGCAGCCGGGAAGGTTTTGCATCCATCGGTTTCGGCGAATGCCGCGGCACCGTGACACCGGCGCGTTAGGAGGATCGAGCCATGCAGCTTTATACCTACTATCGCTCAACGTCGTCTTACCGGGTGCGTATCGCGCTGGCACTTAAAGGGTTGGACTTTGACGCGCTGCCGATCAACCTGATCGCGCCGTCCGGGGGCGAGCACCGGCAGGCACCTTATCTGGCGATCAACCCGCAAGGTCGAGTGCCGGCCCTGCGCACCGAGGAGGGCGAGCTGCTGATTCAGTCGCCGGCGATCATCGAGTATCTGGAAGAGCGTTATCCACAGGTACCGCTGCTCTCCCGAGACCTTGCAGCGCGTGCGCGTGAACGGGCGGTTGCGGCGGTGATTGGTTGCGATGTGCATCCGCTGCATAACGTCAGCGTGCTCAACAAACTGCGCCAGTGGGGCCATGACGAAACGCAAGTGGTTGAATGGATCGGCAACTGGATCAGCCAGGGTCTGGCGACGGTTGAACAGCTGATCGGGGATGAAGGTTACTGCTACGGTGCGCAGCCAGGCCTGGCGGATGTTTATCTGATTCCACAGTTGTATGCGGCGGAGCGTTTCAATATATCTCTCCGGGCGTATCCAAGGATTCGTCGAGTGGCTGAGTTGGCCGCCGCTCATCCAGCGTTCATTAAGGCGCACCCGGCCAATCAGCCCGATACGCCCTGACCGCTGACCGCAAACCCTGCGGGAGCCGGGCCTGCCCGCGATGAACGATGACGCGGTTTACCTGATATTCCGCGTTGTTTGAATCGCGAGCAAGCTTGCTCCTACGGGGTTGATGTCGATCCCTTATCTACGCTCCAACTCAGCTCCACTGTGGGAGCCGGGCTTGCCCGCGATGAACGATGGCGCGGTTTACCTGATAAACCGCGTTGTCTGGATCGCGAGCAAGCTTGCTCCTGCAGGACGTCGGCTCAGTGGACGATTGAATTGGGCGGCAGATGCCCCAGGCGCTCCGTCAATCGAATCCGCTGAATCGGGTCATCGCTGAGCATCAGCGCGTGCTCCAGATCAAATCGTTCGGCGTTGGGACAATCGAGTCTCTGATACAGGCTGGCCCGCGCCAGATAGTCCGCTGCACTGCCGTTACCCAACTCCAGCACGCGCTCGGCGTCGATCAACGCGCCGATGTAATCATCGTGGGAGAGGTGCAGCTGGCGAAGATTGCGTGACAGACGCTGGAGCATTTGCACCGGCTGTGCGGTAAGCAAATGGTCGGCGCTGAGCTTAATGTTCGGGCCATATTGGCGTTGCAACAATTCGCGGCAATCGTTGGGGTACAGTCGGCGGCCGCCGCACGGGTCAAGCAGGTGATCGGCTCCCGGCACCCGCAGCAGAAAATGCCCCGGAAAGTTGACCCCTGCCAGCGGGATCTCCAGCCCTTTGGCCAGCTCCAGTGCAATCAACCCCAGCGCCAATGGCTGACCACGGCGACGTTCGAGCACCTTGTCGAGCAA